>CACLYL010000005.1 GCA_902611135.1 uncultured Fidelibacterota bacterium
TGTGGATGTTTGATTGTTTGGCTGCTTTTTTGGTGTATAAATAAACTCTCTTAATATCTTTTTGAGTTGATCGTAACCAATGAGATACCTCAACATATGTAATACGTGCGCCCCTTTGTAATAAACATCATTTCCCGGTAATTCATTTATCTTCGAACTATTGTTTCCAACAAGTTTTTTATGATTTTTAATATTTGTTTTTAATCTCTTTCGTACAAAACCTTTTAAGGCTTCGCTTCCATATTTCTCTTCCACAAACATCGCTTCTGCATATGTATCAAACCCTTCATGGATCCAAAAATCGGACCAGTCGAAAACACTTAAATAATTCCCCCACCATTCATGGCCCATTTCATGAAACAATAAAAAATCATAGCCCAACTGCGTACTTTTATAATTATTTCCATACGCATTAATCGTTTGATGTTCCATGCCCAAATATGGAGTTTGGACCAATCCAAACTTTTCATTTATGAAAGGGTATTGACCAAAGTTCCTTGCATAAAAATCAAGATATTCTTCTGCTTTACCTAAGAGCGTTTCTGCTCCATCAAGCAACTCGGGCAACACGTAATAAACTAGCTTTATTGGCTCATCCAATATATATCCAGTTTTTTCCACTATCTTAAAATACCCCGCTGTGAAATTAATATTATAGGTTGAGATTGGATATTTTGTTTCCCACACCCACTCTTTCCAATGACTTTCTTCCTTGCTACTAATTAAGAGACCATTAGATGCAACAACCAAAGGCTTTGGGACGCTTATAGATATTTTAGCACCCTCATCTGATTTATCGCTTGGATGTTCTTTACAAGGATACCAAATGTGGGCGCCGTTCAGCTGACACGATACAGCGATCCAAGGTCTCCCTTCTTTACTTTTTTCCCAACTAAAACCACCGCTCCAAGGAGGGTTTTTAGCAACAGGGGGTTTTCCGCTATAATTAATCTGCACTTTATGTTTTTTATTTAAATCAAAATAAGGGTTGTTGATTTTTATTTTATTTTCTTTGTGAATAAATGAAAGGTCCATCCCGTTAACGTCTACAGATGAGACTTTAAAAGAATCAATTAAATCAAATTCAAATTTATCGGGCTGACTTTTTAATAAAAAAGAAATAGAAACAAATCCTGATATAAGCTTTCTTTTAGAGTCTATTTTTAGATTTAAATCATAAAACTTAACATCCATCGCTCTTTGATTATCTGAAAGATAACCGCCACTATGTGTGTCTATTGCAAGCAAGTTTGATAAGATACCTAACGTAAAGAAAAGGTTGATCAACTTTTGATAACTCTATATTGATATTGAAAGATACCTTCTTTTTTATCAAAAGAATTTAAACTTTCAAACTTTAGCCTTAATTCCTTAATCCTTAAATCAAATAACCGAACGCCTTTATTAAAGACATAAGGATGAGGCGTGATAAATAGGTGGGTTAAAAAACTAGAAAATTTAGAATATGTTTTACCTCCACCAATCACAAAACATCTTTTCTCTCTTATTGACATTAAAATTTGTCTTGGATCTTTTGTTCGAGAGTATTTTATGATCTTTCTTCCAGGCAAATCTTTTAAGAGAGTGTCATAAGTATTAGAGCCAACAATTACCGTGTGCCCGAGGGTTTGTTTTTTAAAAAGTTTTAGATCTTTCGTCCAGTTTGTAATTTCATTGTTATGCCTTGCAATAAAACCATCAACGGTAACCGCTGCAATAAGAATGATCTCTTCTGGCATCTTTTAATTATATTTTCTTGATTCTTTCCACTTCTTAATATTTTTAAAATCGTTTTCTATTTTCTCTTCCATTTTATGTTGTTCTGCAAACATCATAAAGTTCACAGTTTTTCTCGTTTTATTTGATACTGCTTTATCTAAGAAGTTAAACGCTTGATCTTTTTGTAAGCTTTTAATCGCCTTGATAGTTTTATTATCACGATCAAAGTCTGCATCATGTTCAAAAACGAAGTTTTTTAATTTTCCTGCTCGCTCAGCTATACTCATTGGTTTTTTTTCTAACTGTTCAATTGCGGATTGTTTTAACTGCTCAAAGGTTTCATCTTCTAAGTTTTGGATTGTTTGAGGAAGATCATATATCAGTTTGGATGCCCTCTTTGATAATTCTGAAGCACTGTAAACACCTGACTGAATTAAGAAAGCCAAATAGTGTGTGTTATCTCTCATCCTTGGATAAGACCAAACAATGTAACCTAGTTGCTGATTTGTTCTCATTTCAGTATAAAATGGCTGCTGAATTGCTTGGCTAACCACCTGGGACAAAGCTCTATTAACCGGAGTATCTTCACCTAAACTATACTCCCTGTAAAAGCATGAGTTGTTAACTTTTAGACGATCAACGTATTGTAAAAATTCAGGCTTATCTTGGTTTAAATATTTAATATCGAAAGCGCTAGTTCTGCTGATTCCTCTTGTTTTTGTTTTTTCTTTAAACTTATCAAGAATGCTTTTTGCATCTTTTTCTAAAAAGTCACCATAAACAAACGCTTCTACAAAGGTGTCTTTATAAATATTTTTAGCATAGTCTTTTATGGTATTTAAACTCGCTTTTTTCGCAAAGGGCAGACTTTCTTCCCAACTATACTTTACATTATCAAAAACATCATAGCCTTTTTCTCTGGTTTGTTGGTGTGCGTCAGACAAAGAAAAGTTTTCATAGCTTCTGATAATTTTATCTTGTATAGCGCTAAACTGCTCTTCAGACACCTTAAAATCAATCATATGGTTTAATAACATTTCATACAGCGATGTTGCAGATTCTGAATATCCATTTATCATAATATAAAAACCTTCATATCCCTCTCTAAAAGAATAATTTAGTCCGGCTTGTTTTGCGGGATAACCTAACTCATTAAGTGATTCGTTTACGCAGGCAGAGTAAATTTTTGAATATACCCTATGGTTCAAACTCATTTGTTCTTGAGGCATAAGAATTTTTAAAGAGATCATCCCTTTTGGTCTTAAAAATTCGTGGTCCTCACCAAAGTATAGCTCATGACCTAGATCGCTTGAAAGCAAACGAGGTAGTTTATTATCAATTATATCCCTGTTTGGAACTGAAGCTGTCGTAGGTATAAAAGGATTTACCTCTGGAATTTTTAACTTTTTATTTTCTCTTTTTTCTAATAGTAGACTATAGAGAGCTTCATCTTCCTGATAAGAATACGGAGCGCTGTAATAATACTCTACTTGATCTGTACTAACACCTTTCGCAGTTATAACTACTAACATATTATTTAATTCTAATTGTTCAAGCAGATCTTCATAAGGCTTCGGGTTCTTATCGTTATACATATAATTTATCTTTCCGACATTTTCTAGAGGATACATCATGGCTTCATTGGCTAATTGAGTTGCTCGCCACATTCCTTCTCCTTTTGCCCCATACACATACTCTAGCTCCGCCATTGTTTTGAGCTCATTAAAGACGTGTTCTTGATAACCTGCGTTTTTCATTAATCTTATATAATCAACCGTAGCCATTAATACCTCTTCATAGTCTTTTAAACCTTGTTCGGTTAACCCGATCTTGACACTGGCCCTTCCATATTCTTTTGTATCTGAACCTGCACCAGCAGATAATGAGGTTGCCCAACCTTTTTCCTTCAAAAAAGAAAGAAGGCTCCCTTTTCCTTCGTGTCCAAGAATAAAACCCATTTGCCTTCCTGGTTTACTTTGATACTTATCTCTTGTTCCTGAAATTGGAAAAAACAGTTGAAGATCTCTTATATCTTTAACGGGATCTATTTGAACTATTCTAACCGTCTCTTTTTTTGTAAAGACTTCTGGATCATGAACTGTACGGTCTAGGTTTCGATTTTTTATATCAGAAAAATATGTTTTTGCCCAACTTTCTAAATTGTCTAACGTGTGGTTGCTCAAAAGGGCTAGACCCATAGTGTTGGAACTGTAATATTTTTCATAGAAACTGATTAACTCATCTCTGGTAATATCTCCTATCGTCTCTAAGTTACCCGTTCCAAACTTCCTAATTGGATGGCCTTCTTTTGCAAATAGGCTTGTCACTCTGAATTGTCTCCAATTGTCGCTCATTATATTTTTCTGATGTTCTGAATTAACAGCGTTTACCTCCCTCTCTGTGTATTCATTTGTAAATAGGGGCGCTATAAAGAACTGAGCAAATCGATCAATCGCTCCCTCAAACCCGTCGTGCAAAACCTGTAACTGATAGTTTGTGTGGTCTGAGGCGGTGTATGCGTTTGCGTATCCACCATATGTTCTCAAATATTCTGAATATTCATCTACATCTGGAAATTTTTCTGTTCCTAAAAAAAGCATATGCTCAAGAAAGTGTGCGATTCCTTCCCTGTCTTGAGGGTTTTCAAGCGATCCAACTTCTACTGCCATTGATGCAGCTGACATATTAAACTTAGGGTCGGACAAGAGATAAACCTTTAAACCGTTCTCCAGGACAAGTGTTCGGCTTTTAGATTGATCAAGAGGGTGTTGTGTTAAGCTTGTTTTAGTTTGATTCATACAACTAAAGGCTGTTAACAGAGCTAATAGAGCGAATAAGTTTCTTACCATGGTTTTTTTCCATTAATTGTTAGTTTCAAGTGCTTTATCAATTCTATATGTCAAAAATTTCCTATGTTGTTTAGTCGCCTCATTCATACCTCCTGTTTTAACCGAAAACTTTTTAATCTTTAAGAGATTGTTGTGAGCAGCAGAAATAGAGATATGATCATATACACTTCCTTTATTATGCAACATTTTTATATATCTGTTCATTAGCTCTACCTGCAAGTTTCTGCGTGTTATGTTAACATTTGAACCAGAGTCATATGAAAAACAAGCATCAGTTAATTCAGACATCATTTCATTAACCGTATACGTGTTTCCATAGTGCTCTGTATTTGACATTCTTTTTAGAACGTTTTTATGGAGAAGTTGATCTAAGATTCCCTTTTGTACACCTAAATATAGACTATTTAGGTCTGGATCATATGTTCCGCTAAACCCTCTTCGTTCATACTGCAAATGTGATATAATATCCTCAGAAACATCAAATGCGTCTGGAGAAAACAGATTTTTTTCCAAAAGGGTCATCGCCCATTTTTGTTCGCTTCTGGGAACCGGTCTAAATGGAATATTTTTTCCTACTTGACCAGACATAGACCTGTCCATATAAACACCACCAACATACCTTGATATTGTTCTCGAAGCACTGGCATATTCTCTGTGCAAAACAAGAAAAGCATCTTTTAAAGCATGGTAGGATTGATCTTTTTTATCAAATTTAATTTTGAGCGTTGGGATTGTTTTTTTGATAATTTCCATCCTCTCTTTAGCATATCCCATAGGGTCACTTGTTAAATCTCCGATCATTATTCTTGGATCTATTCCTTTTCCCGGAGATCGCATGTCGTCAGAATCATTGCCAAACATTAATTCCCTGTTTGTTGACTTTTCTAATAAAACCTCTTGCCTTTCCTTTTCATCTTGAGGATTTAGTATTTCTTGTTCATAACCAAACTGTATAGCCCAAATATCATATGGGCCCGGTGTTGTGGTATAAAATTGACCTTGGTGCTTTTTATCCCGACTTATGTTTGAAGGAACATAATCCATCACTGAAGAAACAAGGCCTACTGGCTCTGTAATGTGTCGATCATGGATGTTTTTAAGGTTATGTAAATTACTTGAAAAGAAGTTATGGTTTAAGCCTAGGGTATGACCAACTTCATGAAGCGTTAGGCTGATCAGGCTTTCATAAATGATTCGATGCTCTTTTAAATTAGAAAAATCCTCTATAGAACCTGATACAATAGAAGAAAAAAGGTTTCCTTGATGAAAAAGGCTTGGCGCAAAACACATTTCACCATGATTGGGTTCGAATTCTTCAAACGAACTATAGGTGTCATATATCTCTTCATATTTTACTCTATTTGTGAAATATACATATTCTAACATGATGTCAGCCCCTAGAATTTGACCTGTTCTTGGGTTAACAAAGCTGGGCCCATAGCCACCAAAAGGAGGATTTGGTGAAGAGGTCCACCTTAGAACATTATACCTTATATCACCAGCATCCCATTCTGCGTCATCAGGCTGGACCTTTACTTCAATTGCATTGATAAAGCCGGCGTTTTCAAACGCCTTGTTCCAAAGCAAAACGCCTTCCTTAACAACCTCTCTAAATTGGATAGGGGTTGTGTTTTCTATCCACCAAGTGATTGGCTCCTTGACTTCGGATTTATCCTGACCGGGGTCCTTCTTTTCTAGGTGCCAACGATGTATCATGTCTCTATATGGAGTAACATCATCTGGAACCGTCATATCTGTTGTTTGGGTTGTAAAATAACCTACTCTTGGATCTTCAAACCTTGGTTTGTAGTTGTTTTCTGGCATTTTTAAAAAAGTGTGTTGAAGCGTCACGTTTAAAGACCTTGGGTCTGTTATTCCTCTATCCGAACCTCTGTTTGTTGGCATTGGATTTGAATAAACATATTGAACAACTAAATCTGTATTCTCAGGATAATTTTTAATTGGTGTAATGTACTTAGTTCTGTCTTTTGCTAACTTTCCTAGTCTAAAAGGGTTTTTGTTTGGGCTTCCTGGTCTAAAACCTCTCGTTATTTGATGAAGGGCTTCAGATAAAAAAACATTATCTACCCCTATTAATATTTGATCATCTTTTTCTGATACAATGGGGCACGATGCTAATATTGCCGTACTTACATTAGAGCCGGCAGACTTACTTATCGGGTTTTTGGGGTCATAGTAGAAGGAGTTGTTCTGAACTTCAAACTCTATTCTATTAAAATATCTTTTTAATTTAAAAACACAAGCACCTCGGTAATTACCTTTAAATACCCCTGCATTTAATTGTCCGTTCAAACCATGAACGAAATGGATATATTCATCTTTTAATTGCTCACTTTTTATCAACATATGAAGCTTTCCATCTTCTTTTCCTTGGTAAAGTGTAAAAAGACCCTCAATGGCCTCTTTTCCCTTTAGCGCCTCTTCCATTGTTTTCTTCTTTTTCGAAGTGTCGGTTTTTTTAACAGCAGTTGTTTGACCATTTCCTGCTGGTTCTTGACCAATTAAAAACGAAAAGAATATCAACAAGTAAATATTTAATTTTATCCTCATCGCTTTTTATTTTTGCTTTTTAGGAACATATAAATCTGTTATAGCACCTGTATAAACCTCTGCAGAAGCAGCCATTGTTTCTCCAAGAGTCGGATGTGGATGCATTGTCAAAGCTAAATCCTCTACATCAGAACCCATCTCTATTGCAAGCATTGCTTCTGATATGATATCACCTGCAGCAGGGCCAACAACCCCAGCACCAATAATTTGTTTAGTGTCAGGATCTAATAATATCTTTGTTTTTCCTTGGCTAGCATTTAAAATAAGCGCTTTACCGCTTGCTGCCCAAGGAAACTCACCAAGTTCATAAGGAATGTTTTTCTCTTTAGCCTCCATCTCAGTTACACCTGCCCAGGCCACCTCTGGATCTGTATAAATAACACTGGGAACTGCACGAACATCATAAATTGCTGGATGCCCTGATGCAACTTCAGCGGCTATTTTACCTTGATATGTTGATTTGTGTGCTAGCATTGGATTTCCAACAACATCGCCAATTGCATAAATTGAGCTAACCGACGTTCGTTGATATTCATCAACTTCAATAAAACCAGAGTCTGATATTTTAATTGATGTGTTTTCTATATTTAGAGTTTCAATGTTTGGCTTTCTACCAACTGAAATCAAAACTTTATCAAATACTTTTTCGATTGTTTCAACTTCGCTTTCTATTTTTACTTTCAGCTTGTTTTCATCAAACGAACTTACTTCTGTTACTTTTGAGGAGAGCAAAATCGACTCAAATTGCTTTTTTAATTTTCTATGAAGGGGTTTCATTAAGTCTAAATCCGCTCCTGGAACTAAATTAGGTAAAAACTCAACCACCGTAACCTTTGAACCTAAGGCCGCATATACTTGCCCCAACTCTAAACCAATTATTCCTCCTCCAACAACTAAAAATTTTTCGGGAACGCTTTCAAGATCTAAGGCTGTTTTTGACGTTAAGATAGATTTGTTGTTTTTAGGAAGTCCTGGTATTAAAGATGAAGAAGAACCTGATGCTATAATACAGTCTTTAAACTGGACTTTCACCTCTTTGTTGTTTTCTTTTACTAACAACTCTTGATTTGAAACAAAAGAAGCAAGACCTTGGAGCGTCTCTACGTTTCTTACTTTAGCAAGTTGAGAAATTCCACCACTGAGTCTTGAAACTATCTTCTCTTTATGTTTGCGAATCTTATTTGCATCTATATGTGGCTTCCCAAAGTCTACCCCTACAGACTTTAACTCTTCAGCTTCATTTATAATTTTAGAAACATGTAGATAAGCCTTAGAGGGAATACAGCCTCGGTTTAAGCAAACACCTCCTAGATAAGGGTCCTTTTCAATTAGAAGAACTTTTCTTCCGAGATCTGACGCTCTAAAAGCAGCAGCATATCCTCCTGGCCCAGATCCAATAACAACGAGGTCTATTTTCTTTTTTTCCATTACTAACTAATCTTTAAAAACAGAGATATCACTTAGCGCCGTTGCAAAGGTTGCTGTAAATCTTGCAGCCGTTGCGCCATCTATCACTCTATGATCATATGAAATTGAAAAAGGCATAACCAATCTAGGTTCAAAAGTCTTTGTTTTTTCAAGATAAACCGGCCTATGCTGGCTCTTTGAAACTCCCATTATTGCTACTTCTGGTGGATTTACAATCGGAGAAAACCCTGTTCCGCTTATTCCTCCCAAACTTGAAATGGTAAAAGTTCCACCTTTCATTTCTTCTGGTTTTAACTTTTTATCTTTTGCTCGAGAACTTAAATCAACTAACTCCTTTGAAAGCTGAACGATGTTCTTTTGGTCTACGTCTTTGATCACGGGAACAACCAGTCCGGTCTTGGTGTCAACAGCTATCCCAATGTTATAATACTTTTTAATAATTAAATTATTTTCTTCAATGTCTAAGGAACTGTTAAATGTAGGATGTTTTTCTAAGGTCTTCACGCAAGCTTTCATTAAAAAGGGTAGAAAGGTGATTTTAACACCTTTTTTACTTTCTCTTTCTTTTATTTCTTTACGATAAGAGTTTAAATCTGTTATATCAGCTTCATCATATTGAACAACATGTGGAATTGTTTGCCATGCTTGTTGCAACCTCTGTCCGGTTATTTTATTAACTCTTGTTAGCTTTTTAGTTTCTAGTTCTCCCCAAGCTGAAAAATCGACCCTCGCTATCTTATCTGTATCCTTAAGACCGCCAGAAGCTATTTTTACCTTTATAAAGGTAAGTAAATCCTCTTTTGTTAGTCGACCTCCTCTACCCGTACTTTTTATCGATGACAGTTGAATTCCTAATTCCCTCGCTAATTTTCTCACCCCTGGAGAAGCTAAGCTTTTAGAGCCTTCACTATATGAGCTATCTTCTACTAGCTTTTGGATATTTGTATTTGCAGCATCGTTTTCCGCAGAAGGAAGCTCTACTTTCTCCTTGACTGTTGTGTTCTTTTCTCTTATATCTTTAAGTTGAGTTTCTACCTTTAGCAAGAGTTGTCCTGTCTTTATTTCGTCTCCAACTTTAATCAATACTTCTTTTACAACACCAGACACCTCGGCTGGTATCTCCATTGAAGCCTTGTCAGATTCTAAAACAAAAAGGGTTTGGTTTACCTCAACTTCATCTCCAGAAGAGACTAAAATTTCACTCACCTCTGCGCTTTCAATCCCTTCGCCTAGATCTGGTAGTGAAAAATCAAACACTTCTCCCTTGCTATTTTCGATTTTTGTTGTTTTTGTTGAATCTGATATTTCTTTTTTTGATTCTTGACCTTGAGTTTCTACCTTTAGCAAGAGTTGTCCTGTCTTTATTTCGTCTCCAACTTTAATCAATACTTCTTTTGCAACACCAGACACCTCGGCTGGTATCTCCATTGAAGCCTTGTCAGATTCTAAAACAAAAAGGGTTTGGTTTACCTCAACTTCATCTCCAGAAGAGACTAAAATTTCACTCACCTCTGCGCTTTCAATCCCTTCGCCTAGATCTGGTAATAAAAAGTCCTTTATCAATTTAACTCCTAAACGTTGATTGGGTTAGGTTTTTCGGGGTCTAAGTTATATTTTTTTATTACTT
Source organism: uncultured Fidelibacterota bacterium (assembly GCA_902611135.1). GTDB lineage: Bacteria > Fidelibacterota > Marinisomatia > Marinisomatales > UBA1611. Next base: position 10,195 of record CACLYL010000005.1, read on the forward strand.
TATCAATTATTTTTATTTCAAAATGTCCGTTATCAACTAAAGCTCTAATTGAATTCAGGACAATATAATGTCTGTCCACTTCAAAGAAACGACGCAGATTTTCCCTTGTGTCACTCCTCCCAAAGCCGTCCGTTCCCAAAGAATAATACTTAGAAGATACAAAGGGCGATATTTGCTCTGAAACCATTTTCACATAGTCAGAAACAGCCACAACGGGCGTTTTGTTTTTATTAAGGCATTTCTCAACATGAGACTTTTTCTGTTTCGAGGTTGGGTGCATTAAATTCCACCTATTAACCTCTTCAGCCTCTTTTCTTAATTCACTGTAACTTGTAACATTCCAAATTTCTGCAGAGACACTCCAATCTTTTTCCAATATCTTTGCAGCCTCAAGCGTTTCATTCAGCAAAGGGCCACTCCCCAGCAATTTAATTTTTGCCTTTTCAGTCTTTTTTATGCTGTAAAGACCTTTAATTATATCACTCTCTACTCCTTTAGGCATTGGCGGGTGAATATAATTTTCATTTTCCAGTGTGAGATAATAAATGACATCAATACCTCGCTCAACCATATCATCTATTCCGTGTTTTACAACTACTGCAATTTCGTAACTGTAGGCCAAATCATATGCGTTAATATTAGGCGTAACAGAGGCAGCTAAAAGGCTGTGTCCATCTTGATGTTGTAGCCCTTCTCCATTTAAAGTTGTTCTTCCAGCTGTAGCACCCAACAAGAAACCGCGTGCACGCATATCACCTGCGGCCCATATAAAGTCCCATACTCTTTGGAAACCAAACATAGAGTAATAAATATAAAACGGTATCATATGAATTCCATGGTTGCTATAGCTCATGCCTGCTGCAATAAAAGAAGAAACAGCACCAGCCTCGTTAATTCCTTCTTCTAAAATTTGACCATCTTGGGCCTCTTTATAGTAAAGAAACTGATCAGAATCTACAGGTTCATAGAGCTGACCTTTATGGGCATAAATCCCCAACTGTCTAAAGAGGGGGTCCATTCCGAACGTTCTTGCTTCATCTGGAACTATTGGCACGATGTTTTTACCAAGATCTTTATTTTTGGATAGTATTGTAATTAGACGCACAAACACCATTGTGGTCGAAACTTCTCTGTTTTCGGTTCCGTTAAGCATTTCTTTAAAGAAGGATAGTTCCAGTGTTTTTAATTTTGATGGGTTAACAATTCTTGCTGGTAAACCTCCACCAAGAAGCTTTCTTTTTTCCATTAAATATTTATATTCTTTTGACCCCCTATCTAATTCATACAATTCAGCATTTTTTGCTTCTTTATCCCCAATCTCCATTTTGAAGCGGTCACGAAAGTATAAGAGAGAATCTTTATCTAATTTTTTCTGGTTATGTGTAATATTTTTTCCTTCACCCGCTTCTCCCATTCCATAACCTTTAATGGTTCTTGCCAAGATGGCTGTAGGTTGCCCCTTATGGTTTATTGCCTCATTAAAAGCTGCGAATACTTTTTCTGGATCATGACCTCCTGGTTTTAAATCCTCAAGATCTTTGTCTGAAAGGTGATCGACTAAAGATAGGAGTTCTTTATCTTTTCCAAAGAAGTGCTCTCTGAAATAAGAACCATCTTCAACTGTATATTTAAGTAGGTCTCCATCAACTATTTCTTCCATCCTGTTTAATAAAAGACCCTTGGTGTCTTTTGTTAGAAGTTTGTCCCAACCAGAACCCCAAATAACTTTTATCACATTCCAACCAGCTCCGCGAAAAGCGCTTTCTAATTCTTGGATGACTTTTGAATTTCCTCTCACTGGTCCATCTAATCTTTGCAAATTGCAATTGATAACAAAAATAAGGTTATCTAGTTCTTCTCGTGAAGCGAGAGTTAACGCGCCCTTAGACTCAGGCTCATCCATTTCTCCATCGCCTAGAAATGCGAAAACTTTTCTCTTTGTTTCATTTATAAACTTTCTATCTATCATATAGCGCATAAATCTAGCTTGGTAGATAGCCATTAGAGGACCCAAACCCATGGAGACTGTTGCAAATTGCCAAAAACTTGGCATAAGATATGGATGAGGATAAGAAGAAAGCCCCCCTTCTTTTGCAAGTTCCTGTCTAAAGTTTTTTAGATTATCTTTATTGAATCTCCCCTCAAGAAAAGCCCTCGAATACATTCCTGGAGATGCATGACCTTGAAAAAAGATTAAATCTTGACCTTCTTTATGGTTTGGTCCTTTAAATACATGATTAAACGCGACTTCATACAATGTTGCTGCAGATGCGTATGTTGATATGTGACCACCAATTCCAGGGGTGCTTTTATTTGCTTTTGTTACCATTGCCATTGCATTCCACCTTATAATTGATTTCAGCTTTCGCTCAATCTCCCTGTCACCGGGGTATTTAGGTTGTTGGTTTGGAAAGATAGTGTTTATGTATGGTGTTCCAGTATTAAAAGGGAGCCTTGCTCCTTTTGCCTGAGCAAACTCAACAAGCGTTTCTAAAAGGTGTCGTGTTCTCTCATATCCATGCTCTTCGAGCGCTTCTTCTAACGATTCAATCCACTCTCTTGTTTCTTGTGGGTCAGGGTCTTTATAGTTGTAATTCATTGATTGTTAAATTTTTTGTTTTAATAAGAAGTGACAAATTTACAAAAAGTTTCCTGTTATATCACAAAGTCTTCTGGCCTCGATTGTTTTTTTATACCTCTATCTTTTTCCAGTCAGCAGAGTATAGCTTAAGTCCTAAAATAATCGAAAACACTAAGAAGTGGAACGGCAAAGCAAAAATCGGTCCTAAAAACCCAACTTCAAAGTATATTCCTAAAATATAGCTTGAGGGCAGTAACCACAGGTATAACAAGCCAACTTCAACCAAAGCAGGAAAGATGGTGTTTCCAGCAGCATTTAATGACAGCCAAAATGTTATACCAAGAGCGTCCAAAAATTGTAACAACCCTAGAATTCGCAACCCCGTTTCTCCCATTTCAAGAATTTCAACATCTGAGGTAAAGAGCATTATAATTGGTTTTGGGAAAACAATAAACAAGACACCCATTGTTCCCATAATATACTCGGATATCCTTATCGATTCTTTGATTGTGTCTTCAGCGCTTTGTGGTTTTTTTTCTCCTAAATACTTTCCCACATATGTTGCGCAAGCCTGACCAACGCCAACCGCGGGCATAAAAGAAGCGTGCATAATTGAAAAAATGACATGGATAGTTGCAAATTCTATTATTCCCATAATGGAAAATATTCTCAAATAAAAAGCCCAACCAATTGCCAAAGCAAACTCTTGAACCCCCATAGGCAATGCTAACTTCACCTGCTTTTTAAGCATTGTTATATCTAAACCAAAAGGAAACAGTTTAAACGAAGTTCTTATTTTTGTAAAAAAGGTGTAAATAAAATATTGAAAGATAGAAAACAAAGAAGAAAGAACTGTTCCAAGTGCTGCCCCTTTTACACCTAATGCCTCAAAGTTAAAGGGAGCCCAAAGTTTTGTAAAGAAGGTTAAGTCTGGATATTTTGTTTGAAAAAAGGCGACAACACCTCTAGAGCCATAAATTAAACCTGCATTTAAATAGACGTTTAGTGCATTGCTTGAAATTGCAATGAACAGATGTATTTTTGTTTTTTCAATACCAGTTAAAAACCCGTGAAAAACAAAATTTATAGATGTAAATAAAAGTCCAGCAAAAAGAACTTGGGTGTATTCTATTGCCATTAAAGACGAAATAGGGTGGTCTAAATAAACCAAAACTATTTCACTAGCAAAGTTATACCCTACAAAACAAACTGGCGTTGAGTATATTACTGCCATTAAAACACCATTGTAGAAAGATCTTCCGCTATCCTTTAGTTTCTTTTGCCCAAGTCTTCTTGAAGACAGTGTCTGAACTGATGTTTTTATTCCAAGCGTAACACTAGTAATGCTCCATATTATTATTCCTCCTGTTGCTGTTGCTGCTAAAGCCTCGGGTCCTAACCCGCCTACCATTGCCAGATCAACTAAACTCATCAAAACACGACTAAGTTGACTAAAGATTAGCGGTAACGCTAAAAACAGGATCTTTTTAAATATCCCCACTTTTTTGGGATATATTATTGATCTTTTTAAAAAGTTAAAAGACAATCTCTATATCTTCGTTAAATAAGAAATGCTTGGTTTTGCTACAAATAGGAGTACTTGTTTTTAATTTTACTTTAGCATTTGAGTCGAAAGATTTTATCTGTGTCGCCTGGTTTTTTATTTTTATACCATCTTTCATAATAATTCTAGACTTCCGATTAACAACTATATAATAGGTGTTTTCGCTGTCCTTCTCTAAGTTTAACCGGGACGAGAGATTATACTTTCTTGGATCAACTTTTTTCATCTAAAAGCTTCTAGCTGATACATCAACACCTAAATAGTGCCAGAGTGGAGATATCAACCCAACAAACTCAGATATGTATATATCTTTTTCATTAAAACCTGAATAACGTTTTGGACCAACCGTATGCACAACAACTTCTTTTAGGGCCTTAGTCCTATTATATATATTAGACATATCAGGAAAGGTTGGTAAATCTTTATACGGCGTTCTTCCTATTAAATAGTTTAAGCCCGACCTATTAACATGACCTTTAATACCCAGAACCTCCTTTGAGTTTTTTACTTTGTCAAAAATTAGTATTTGTTTAATCTTTAGTTCTTTCTTTAAAACATCAATTGCTCTGGGGTTTATATGATTCTTAGAGGTAGAATTTGGGACAATTGTTTTGCTTTTATCTCTACAAAAAACTGTATGGTTTGCAAGTTCATAAGCTCTTTTATAATTTTTTGGTTTATGTAATGAATAGTTATACAAAAATTGCTTTTTGGTTGTAATTTATTTAATGAAGTTAATTATTATATTTTTTATTTTTCTCTTTTCTTTATCTGCTCAATGAGCACTTTGAAATAACCCTTCGTTGCCGGTCGGCAACTCGGAAAAAGGTGTTGGTTTGTGGGCTGGTCAAGTTATGTTTAGTTCAGACCAGATGGTTGATTATATAGATTGGTTTCATGGTCCTTTAAGAGGAGATGATGAACAAAGGGACCATAGAGGCAATATGGTTTCATCTTTATTAAACCCCAAATTAACAATTGGGATTACCAATTATTGGAATTTAACGTTGGGAACAACAATCGGTCAAAGAAATATGGGTTGGGAAAGCGGGTTTAACTCAATTCATCACAGAGATGAATCAACAAGTACAGACTTTGATAACTCGATCGGTGGATACCTCGGCGATAGTAAAATTATTGCAAATTATTTGGTTTTTAACGATGGTCAGGGTATTGGAAAAAGGTTTTATCTAGGGGGGGGGTTAGTCATACCGTCTAAAAATACTTTAACCTCAGACCCCTTTTTTTTAAATGGTGAAGAAAGAGCGCAACATAGACACTTTAGTTTAAGTGAAGGTGTGTATAAAAGCATTTTTGAAACACAGTATTTTCTCAAAAGAAACACTAACCCTGTTTTTATAGGTGGGGTCTTTACATTAACAAGTCCTTTGATGGAAAACAACTACGGGTTTAAAAGCGGTACTGTTTACGATGTTGCACTCACTGGGATCACAAGAGAAATAGTGCGGTTAAAGGGGGCTTTAGGGGGTAGCATAAATATTCAAAAAAACACTGGTTCATTTTGGAACGGAGAGTCTGCTCCAAACTCTAAATCTACCATTCTTGTTTTTGGAATTAGTTCCGTCTGGAGCATTAAACATAGTGGAATAAATTTTAATATAAGGGTTCCTATCTTTTTAAAAGGTGGTTTTAATGAAGATATCGAAAACATTGATCAAGAAATAAAGGGGCTACAGATATCAATAGGCTACAGAAAAATATTTAATTGGACCGTTCCATGGATAGATCCACTAAAAGGTTTATAGCCTATTTCTAGACCCAAACAAGACTGTACCCAAACGCACCATCGTAGATCCTTCTTCTATTGCAATATCATAATCTCCGCTCATTCCCATAGAAAGTTCTGTTAGACCTTTATTATAGTCAGCATTTATTTGATCTTTTAAAGATCGCAATTTGGAAAACGCCTCTTTTATTTCTGTTTTAACTCTTGTATTTGGACCAAGTGTCATCAACCCTTTAATATCTAAATTTGGAAGATCTAGACAAGCTGTAATTTCATCAACATTGTCAATATTAAAACCTTTCTTTTGTGGTTCTTTGCTTGTATTTATCTCGATCAAACCAGTCACTTGTTTTTTCAATTGATTAGCTGTATTTGATATTTTTTTTGCTAATTTTAAAGAATCAATTGAATCAATTGTATTAAAAAGGTTTAAGCACTTTTTAACTTTATTTCTCTGAAGGTGGCCAATAAAACGTCTTTGCATATTTTGCATTTTTTCAAAGGATTTAAACTTTCTTTCTGCCTCTTGAACCCTGTTTTCCCCAATGCAATGGATACCTAGACTGTAACACTTTTTAATTATAGAAAAAGGTTGTGTCTTTGTCGCCGCGACTATTGTTATGTGCGAATTATATTTCCTTTTTTCTTTGAGTTCGAGAATCTCTCTTTTTATTCTAAGTATGTTTTTACTTAGGTTTGTCTTCATTTTTACTTTTCTCTTCTAAACCCTCAATAGAAATTTGACTGTCTTTTTCTTTTTTCTTTTCGTTTTCCGTTGCTTTTTCTTCACTGACCACCCTTGTTATAGATGATATAATGGTTCCTTGGTCTAATTTGACCAACTTAACACCTTGTGTGACCCTACCTATTGTTCTAATTGCAGCTATAGGTTGCCTCATCAAAACTCCAGAGTCAGTTATAACGATCAAGTCATCAGAATCAACCACCTCCATAATACTGACCATTTTTCCTGTTTTTTCTGTACACCTCATAGTCAAAACACCTTTGCCGCCTCTGGTTTGTGTTCTATATTGTATTATATCTGTCCTTTTCCCATATCCTTTTTGTGTTGCTACTAGAATTGTTCCTTCTCTTTTAACAACAAGCATACCTATAAGATAATCTTCCTTTGAACTTAATCTAATTCCTCTTACGCCCATTGTTTTTCGTCCACTAGCTCTGATATCGTTTTCTGAAAACCTGATAGATTTTCCTTCAAACGTACCTAAAAGGATGTCATTTTCCCCGTTTGTTATTCTAGCTTCAATTAATTTATCATCTTCTCTGATTTCGATGGCATATATACCGCCTTTCCTTGGATTTCCATATGCAGAAAGTACTGTTTTCTTTATTGTTCCCCTTTTAGTCGCCATAACAATATAATGATCATCGTCAAACTCTTTTACACTAACAAAAGCTTCTACTTTTTCTCCAGGAGCACATCCAATTAAATTAACAATCGCTCTTCCCCTTGTTGCTCTGCCTCCTTGGGGTATATCATACACCTTTAACCAATAGCATTTTCCCAAATCCGTAAAAAACAACATGTAGTTATGGGTGTTTGCAATGAACAAGTGTTCGACAAAGTCTTCTTCTTTACTCATCGCCCCTTGAACACCTCTTCCTCCTCTTCTTTGAGTCCTGTAGGTATTTAAAGCAGTGCGTTTAATATATCCTTGGTGGGTAATTGTTAAAACAACCTCTTCTTCCGCAATCATATCTTCCATTGAAAAATTTGAATCTATTTCTATGATTTCAGTTTTTCTCTCATCTCCATATTGTTCTTTGATCCCTATCAATTCTTTTTTGATTATCTCCATCCTTTGATCTCGGTTTTCTAGAATCCCTTTTAAATGAGAGATCAACTTTAATAGTTCTTTATATTCAGTAACAACTTTATCCACTTCTAAACCCGTGAGTTTTTGTAGTCTCATATCCAGAATTGCTTGAGACTGAATCTCGGATAAATTAAAATTATTCATTAAACCTTCTTTCGCCATTGTTGGATTTTTACTTCCTCTAATTATTGATATTACTTCATCAATATTATCTAAGGCTATTTTTAAACCTTCTAATATATGTGCTCTTGCTTCTGCCTCTTTTAACTCAAAGGTAGTTCTTCGAACAACAATTTCATGTCTAAAGTCAATAAAATGGTTTAAAATTGTTTTAAGGGGCATTATTTGGGGAACGCCATCTACAAGAGCTAGTAAAATAATACCAAAGGTGTCTTGGAGCTGTGTGTTTTGGTATAATTGGTTTAATATTATTTCTGGAACAGCATCTTTTTTTGTCTCAACAACAACACGAATTCCATCTTTATCTGATTCGTCTCTGAGATCTGTAATTCCAGTTATTTTTTTATCTCTTACTAGATCTGCAATTTTTTCAACTAAACTTGCTTTGTTTGTTTGGTATGGGACCTCTGTGATAACTATACTGTCTTTTCCGTTTTTCGCTGTTTCTATATGGGCACGAGCTCTCATTTTTATCTTTCCTCGACCTGTTTGATATGCGCTTTTAAGTCCATCCATTCCCATTATAAAACCCGCTGTTGGGAAATCTGGTCCTTTAATGTGTTTCATTAACTCTTTAGATGAAATCTTACTATTATCAATAAGGGCAACTATTCCATCAACAACCTCAGTTAAGTTGTGGGGTGGTATTTTTGTAGCCATACCAACAGCTATTCCCTCAGATCCATTTATTAAGAGCGTTGGTACAGCAGAAGGAAGAACCGATGGTTCTTTTAAGGTTTCATCAAAATTTAATTCCCACTCTACGGTGTCTTTGTCAAGATCTTTTAACATCTCACTTGTTAGTCGAGTCATTCTAGACTCTGTGTATCTCATTGCCGCCGCATTGTCTCCATCTATTGAACCGAAGTTACCTTGACCATCAACCAATTGGTACCTCATAGAAAAACCTTGGGCCATTCTAACTAAAGCGTCATAAACAGAACTGTCCCCATGGGGATGGTATTTTCCTAAAACATCTCCAACAATTCTTGCAGATTTTTTATATGGTCTGTTCCAACCAGAGCCCAATTCGCTCATTCCATACAAGATCCTCCTATGAACTGGTTTTAAACCATCCCTAACATCTGGAAGAGCTCTTGATACAATAACAGACATTGAATAATTGAGATAACTTTCTTTCATTTCATCAACAATGTCTCGAGGAAGTGTGTTGTCTCTGTTAAAATCTACCATGGTTTATATCCTATTTTATATATCTAAGTTGACGACAAATTTTGCATTTGTCTCTATAAAAGACCTCCTTGCTTCTACGTCGCTTCCCATTAAGTCTTGAAAAGTTTCAGCTGCTTCAGCTGCGCTGTTTACTGTGACTTTCATTAAAGTTCTTTTTTCTGGATCCATTGTTGTTTCCCAAAGTTGTTCTGGGTTCATTTCTCCCAAACCTTTATATCTTTGAATAGACACTTTTGTGTTCTTGTTTTCCTTCTTCATTCTCTCCATCATTAAATCTCTTTCGTTGTCATCATATGCATATGTTTCTTTTTTTCCTTGGGAAACCCTATAAAGAGGTGGTAAAGCTAAATATAAATACCCTCCATCAATAACTTCTTTCATCTTTCTATAAAAGAAAGTTAGAAGTAAGGTTCTAATATGGGAACCATCTACATCTGCATCTGTCATAATAATTATCTTATGGTACCTTAGTTTCTCCGGATCAAAATCGCCTGGTGCTTTTTCTCCACTTTCATCTTCTGTTCCACCGAATCCCGCGCCTAAGGCTGTAATCATTGATTGTACTTCATTATTAGATAACAATTTATCAATTCTTGCTTTTTCAGAGTTGATAACCTTTCCTCTTAATGGTAAAATTGCTTGAGTTCTTCTATCCCTACCTTGTTTGGCAGATCCACCTGCAGAATCTCCCTCAACCAAATACAACTCACAAAAAACAGGATCCCTGTTTGAACAATCTGACAGCTTTCCAGGTAGCGAAGAACCGCCAAGAGCACTTTTTCTTCTGATTAATTCTCTTGCTTTTCTAGCCGCACTTCTACTTCTCGCAGCAAGTAAAGCTTTCTCAACAACTCTTCTTCCTATTGAAGGGTTTTCTTCTAAAAAGTCTAAAATACCTTCGTATACTATTTTATCAACAACTCCTTTGACTTCTCCATTTCCTAGTTTAGTTTTTGTTTGACCTTCAAATTGTGGTTCTGCTACCTTAACACTGATAATTGCTGTTAAACCTTCCCTAAAGTCTTCTCCAGATAGAGTTATTTTTTCATTTTTCTTTGCCTTTATGAGATTATTTTTAGTTGCATGGTTATTCATTGCTCGTGTAAGAGCTGTTCTAAACCCTGATAAATGAGTTCCACCTTCAATAGTATTTATATTATTTACAAAACTAAGAATGTTTTCATTATATGTATTACTATATCTTAGGGCAATTTCAACGGGTATTTCACCGGCTTCTCTATTCACGGTTATAATCTTGTTATGTAGAGGATTATTGTGTTCATCTAAATATTTTACAAAATCACTTAACCCCCCATTAAACTTAAAAGAGTCTTGTCTTAGCTCTTCGCTTCTCTTATCTTTTAATTGGATCTCAAGACCCTTGTTTAAGTAAGCTAGCTCTCTTAGTCTTTCAGATATTATTTTGTATTCAAACTCAATCGTTTTAAATACTTTGTCGTCAGGATAAAAACATACTTTTGTTCCTGTTTTTTTTGAAACACCAACTTTTTCTAACTTGTTTTGTGTACTTCCTGTTTTATACTTTTGTTTATAAATATGGCCATTTCTGGAAACCTCAACCCACAACCATTTAGAAAGTGCGTTTACAACAGAAACCCCTACACCATGTAAACCGCCTGAAACTTTATATGAGCCCTTATCAAACTTGCCTCCCGCATGTAAAACTGTCATGACAACTTCTACCGCAGGTTTGTTTTCATCTTTATGTATATCAACAGGTATTCCTCTGCCATTATCTTCAACAGAAACAGAACCATCTTTATTAAATATTACTGTTACTTTATCGCAAAACCCCGCTAGTGCTTCATCTATAGAGTTATCCACAACTTCATAAATGAGATGATGTAGACCTCTTTTGCCAACATCTCCTATATACATTGCCGGTCTTTTTCTAACCGCTTCTAAACCTTCTAAAACTTTTATGTTTTCTGCGCTATATTGATCTTCTTTTACTTTTGTACTCATTTAAATTTTATTTCCTTGACTATCTTCTCTTTTATTTCTTTATTTAACTTTTCAATTATATCTTTTTTTTGAAATTGTAATTCTTGTCTCCATGTTGAATTTGAAACTTCTACAAAGAGAGTTCCGTTGTTTATATAATTAGCTTCTGTTTTATTTGCAATTTTTTCACCAACAACTTTCGGCCACAGCTCCAGAATTTTAATGCTTTTAACCCCTTGATACAACCCTGCTTTTTTTAAAGATTCTTTAAGCGATTTTGCTATATGTTTCATCTCTTTTTAACTCATAAATATTGTTTTCCTTTGAATTAAAATCAAAACCTATATTGTTCAGTTTATATATGTCCGTGGTTGTTATTATTGTTTGGACATAATCATGTTTTTTACTCTTATTTAAGATTTTTATTATTTCTTTACTTCTTTTTATATCTAAAGTCGCAAAGAGATCATCAAATAAGAATATTGGGTTTTCACCCGTTTTTTCTTTAATGAAGTCTAATTCCGTTAACTTTAATAGAACTAGAAATATCTTGTGCTCTCCTTGTGAGCCGAAATTTCTTAAATTCTTATCATTCCAAAAGAATGAATATTGATCAAGGTGTGGCCCGAAAGAAGTCCTTTTCAAAAGGATATCTTTTCCCCTGTTTTTTGACATCTTTTCCTTGTATTCTTTTTGGTTAATGATGTTTTCATTGAAATTAAATTTAAGATTTAGTTTACTATTATAATTATTAGTAACATTTTTGAATAAACTTTTAAAAGTTAGCAGTTTTGTATACCGTTGTTTCCATAATTTCAAACCTTTTTGTATGATTATATCATCCCAAGGTTCTATTTTTTTATCAGACTTTATAAAGTCTGTAGTGTTTTTTAAAACGGTATTTCTTTGTTTTAATACTTTATTGTATTCTTGAAGTGTTGTTACATAGTTTTTTGATGTTATTGAAAATAATTTATCAAAAAATATTCTTCTTTGTTTAGTTGAATCCTTTGTTATCTTTTGTTCTTCTGGTGATAAGACAACAACGTTATTATACCCTAATAGTTCATTTCTCTTAAATACTTCTTTTCCGTTTATTTTTATCCTCTTTTTTAATTTTGAATCAACTAAAACATCTATTTTATTTGTGATATTGTTTTTAAAAAAGGAACCGTTTATTATTGCTTTATCCATACCTTTTTGAATCATCTCTTTTTGTCTATTAGTTTTGAAACTCTTTCCCATAGACAATAAATATATTGCTTCTAATACAGATGTTTTTCCGGATCCATTTTCACCAAAAATCACTGTTACCCCTTTTTTAAAGGAAAAGTTCTTTTTAGTATGATTTCTAAATGAGTTGATGTTGAGATAACTAATTGCCAACTTATTATTTTTTTGACGTTATCAATCATTTAACCTTATAGGCATCAACAACATTAATATATTTGAATTACTATCTTCTTTACCTGAGCTAAATAAAGCAGCGCTTATTGATGTATTAAATTCAATTTTAACATCATCACCTGATATATGAGAAATAACATCTTTCAAATATTCTGCATTATAACCTATTAAAAGATCTTCTCCTTTATATACGACATTTAAAACTTCCTTAGCTTTTGATGATTTTTCAGGATCCTCTGTCAAAACTTCACAATTATGCTTTTCTTTTAGATTAATGGCGACCTGATGAGTGGACCTATTAGAAAAGATAGAAACTCTTTTCACTGCGCTCAGAAAATCGCCTTTGGTTACTTTTAAAATATTATTATTATCTTTGGGAATAACACTTTCATAATCAGGAAAACGTTCATCTATTAATCTTGAAACAATTAAATCATCTTTAAATTTTGCCGCTATATAAACATCTCCTAAGATAATATTAATCTTATTATCAAGGTTTTGTGTTTGTAAAAAGTTAAGAAATTTTCTGGGTGCTATAAAATCACCATCTATATCATTGGATATTGAATCTTTCTTAATATATCTTACTAATCTGTGCCCATCGGTTGAAACGGCTGTTATTGATTTATCTTTTAACCTAAACAAAACCCCTGTTAAAGCGGGTTTCAGTTCATCTATACTTATGGCAAAGTAAGTTTTTTTTATAACATCTTTTAAACTTTTTCCAGATAAAGTTATATTCTTTTCTTCTTTTATTATAGGTATAGCGGGGAATTCTTCATGTGATTTACCCATAATATTATACTTACCAAATTTAGTTTCTATTGTTACATTTAGTTTTTTTTCTATTATTGTTATTCTGGTTTCTGGTAATTCGTTGGTTATATCTAGTAGAGTTTTTATAGGTAAACAGATCTTACCCTCTGATTCAACACTTACAGGTAATTCAACTTGAATTGTTAATTCTAAGTCTGTACTTCTTAAAGTTGTTTTCGACTGAAAAGTTTCTATTAAAACACAACTTAATATAGGTAGTGTCGATCTAGTTGGCGTAGCTTTAGATACTTTTTGTAATGCTGTTTGTAGTTCTTGCCTTGATGTAGAAAATTTCATTTATTCTTATAAATTAATACCTTCTAAAATAGTAATAACGTTTTTTTTTAAAAAGGAAATAATATATATATATTTTATATTTATATAGTATGTTTATATGTAGATAACGTTAAAAAGCAATATTCTATTAACCAATAATATTAATTTTATCAATTTTAATTAAAGCAATTGTTTATGTGTGTTTCTCGTTAAAAATTATCTAGTTATGTTAGTTTATAGGTTTTAACTATTAAATTTGTGATAATAAGCACAACACCTTTTAATGTTAATAACCTTGTTTATAAATATAAAGATTAGACTTGGCATTTTGTATCCACGTGTTGAACCATTTTGCTTTTTTGTAGTTTAAGGCAAGGTTTTCTATTTCAGAATAGTGATCTATTAGATTCAAAAACCCACCTTCCCTCACATCTTCTATCCACAGTAAATGAATTCCTAAAGAAGAATGAATAGGAGGACTACACTCTTTTACATTTAAATAATTAATTGCTTGTCTTATTTCTTCTATGTAAAACGTTTCAGGTGTAATCCAACCTAAATTACCTCTTACCTTTTTTGTTGTTTCATCTTCATTGTACTTTTCAGAAAGACTCTTAAAATCAACTAAGCTTTCTATCTCATATACCCTTAGACTATCTAAAAAATTATAGACATTTTCAGTATCTAGTTTTGTTACTGGAGGTTTAATTAAAATATGTCTAACCTTGACCCTTTCCCCTTTCTTATTTAAAGTTTCTAAAATATGAAACCCAAACTCTGTTTCTATGGGATAACTAATTTCGTTTATTTTTAAAGTAAAAGCAGTGTTTTCAAAGTTTTTAACCAGAGAACCTCTCTTTACCCAACCTAATTCTCCTCCCCTTTCTTTTGAACCGATATCTTCTGAGTGTAACTTAGCCTGTTCGGAGAATGAGACCTCTTTTTGAATCAATCTTTTTCTCAAACTTGTTAATTTATTAATCGTAGCTTGTTTTGATTGTTCATTTGGTTTTACTTTAATTAGAATATGATAAAGTTGTACTTTTGTTGGAACAACAGGTAAACTATCTCTATATGTTTCTAAAAATCTTTCGACGTCTTGTCTTGTTAATTTAACATCTGATAATAACGTTTGTTGATATCTTTCTGCGATTAATCTGTTTTGCATTTCATACCAAAATTCTCTTCGAAAACTGTTTATACTTTGACCAAGTAGTTTTTCAGCGTTTTCTTTTCCATTAGATTCAAATATAAGACTTTCAATTTGTTGCTCCAGTGCTTGATCTACTTCTGACTCATCAACAACAACAGAATCTAATAGAGCCATTTCTAGAATTACTTTTTGATCAATCATTGAGTTAACAATCTTTTCCTCAAGGTTCTTATAAACAACAGGTTCGTTCAAATTTAACTTGTTTTGTGCAGCAGTTATACTGATCATTTGGGACAGGTCACTTTTTAAAATTATATTATCTTCAACTATAGCAACTATACCATCAATTGTCTTGTTTTGACCACAGCAAAAACAAAAAATAAAGAGTAAAAGCACGTTAATTTTCATTTCTGTCTCTATATCTTGAGTTTATAAAAATATTTGTTTCAGATTTTAAACTATCAATTAGTCTACTCTTGTACTCTGATTTTTTCTTTTTTAATAAACGTTGATAGATTTCATCGTGAGCCAACTCCAAACCGACTTTTGTTCCCTTTTCATATCTTTTAATAATATCGAAAACGTGAAAACCAAGTTTACTCCTTACGGGCCCAATGACGCCAACTTTTCTACTCCTAAATAATTCAGTATCTATCTCATTAATTGAATAACCCCTTTTTATAACTTTTGATTCAACATTAAAGAGCTGATTTATCTCCTCAGTTCTCTTTTTATTGTTTTTCTTTAATAATTCCCTTTTTATAGAACGGGCTTGCTCAAGCTCTTCCAAAAAAAAGTGATGAACAAAAACCTCCTCCTCCTTTCTAGTAAACAAACCCTTTGATGATGTATAATACTCTAAAATTTCTTCTTTAGAAATCGAAATATTAACAGATAGAGAATTATCTAAAAACGATGAAATGATTAAATTGTTGTAAAAAGAGTCTCGTTCTTTCTTTAAACGCAAATCTTCTAAATATCCTTCATCTATTGCTTTTTTTAATAAAACTTTTTCAGTCGTCCAGTTTTCTATAAAGTCATACGCTTTTTCTTTTGTTTTGATTTTATATCCGTGGTTGTTGACTAAATCTTTTTCATATAAAACAGAAGAACCAACTCTTGCTAAAGGTGTTTCACTAGTTTTTGAACAACTAAAAAACAAAAAAAGAAATATTATAAAATTCATCAACTAACTTGTGATTTTAAAACATTTGAAAACAATTTGGCAATATTCGATATAATTCTTATGTTAATTTTACATAAAAAAGCAACAGAAAAAACATTGTTGTTTTTGCTTTGATAACTTACTTGAAGTCTGTTCTTGTCTTTGAAGAATGAAATATCCTTTAATAGGCGTTCAAAATTAACAGGGTCAAGGTAGTTTGCTATGTCTATTCGTAATAGCTTTTCTTTTATTGTTATAGTTTTAATAAGTGGCCCGTAAAAAAGCAGGGCGATTTTTGTTACAAAAAAAAGGTTTTCTGTTTCTAACAACAACTTACCATAACGATCAACGGTTTCTACTTTTAACCTGTCTAAATCCCCTTTTTGGTTTATCTTCGATAGTCGTTCGTAGAAAATCAATCTCTCATGTTTAGTTTTAATATATCTCTTGTTTACAAAGGCATCTTTGTAGTAATTAACGGTGGGTCGAAATGATTCCATTTGCCTTACTTTAGAAACCTTTGAAATTTCTTCTTTTAACAGGTTGCAGTACATTTCAAAACCAACTGAAGAAACATGCCCACTTTGTTTGTAGCCAAACAAGCTACCTGCCCCTCTTATTTCCAAGTCTTTTAACGAAACATTATACCCAGAACCAAGAGAAGTTAGCTTTTGAAGAGACTTTAGCCTCACCTGTGCATCGCTTGTAATTTTGACCTGGGGAATAAACAATAGACAATGTGCTTGTTTCTTCGACCTGCCAACACGGCCCCTAATTTGGTAAAGTTGAGACAAACCAAATTTGTGAGCATTATTAACAATTATACAGTTTGCGTTTGGTATATCCAACCCAGACTCGATTATTGTAGTACACACCAAAATATCAATTAACCCATTGAAAAAACCTAAAATTATTTTTTCTATATCTTTAACTGGTTGTTTTCCATGAATCGCCTCTATGTTGTGTTTAGGAAACTGTCTTTTTAACTTTTCTTTATAAAGATCTAATGTTTTCGTTTCGTTGTGCAAAAAAAAAACCTGACCATCTCTTTGCAGCTCTCTGCTTATATATTCAAAACAAATAGACCAATTAAAATATCTAACAAACGTATTAATTGGTTTTCTTGATTTAGGGTGCGTCTGAATTAAACTAACAGACCTAAAACCAACCAGAGACTGTTGCAGTGTCCGCGGAATAGGTGTAGCCGTAAGGGTTAAAATGTCTATGTTTTCTTTAACCTTTCTTATTTTTTCCTTATGTGTTACTCCAAAACGGTGTTCCTCGTCTATCACTAAAAGGCCAAGGTCGTAAAAAGAAACATCGCTCGAAAGGGCTCTGTGGGTCCCTACAACAACATCAACAGAACCGTTTTCCAAAGAACTTATGATCTTTTCTTGCTCTTTCTTTGTTTTAAATCGAGATAGCAAAGCAACTCTTACACCTAAAGGTTCTAATCTTGTCTTACAAGAAATGTAGTGTTGATCCGCTAACACAGTCGTTGGACATAAAAACAAACACTGTTTACTTGATAAAGAACACTTAAATATTGCCCTAAGAGCCACTTCTGTTTTACCAAAACCAACATCTCCACAGATTAATCTATCCATAGGTGTGTTTTTGTTCATGTCAGAGTAAACGTCCTCAATTGCTTTTTGCTGGTCTCTTGTTTCAACAAAAGGAAATGACTTTTTCAACATGTTGTCTAGGTCGTTATTTTTAACAAACTTAAATGATCGAGGGTTTTCTTTTTTTGAGTAAACCTTTAACAAGTCTTCTGCAATTAAAGCTAGAGCTTTTCTTGTTTTCTTTACTTCATTTCCCCATCTAGTAGAGCCAAGAGAATTAACTTTTGGAGATTTAAAAGACCCCACATATCGATGAACCAGCTCTAGTTTGTCAAGCGACACAGAAACTTTGGAGTTGTTTGCATATTCTATTTCAAAAACTTCTTTCTTTGTGCATTTTGTTGTTGAAAAAAACAAACCTTTAAAGATACCTATGCCAAACACCTTGTGCACTACAAAATCTCCCTCCCTTAACTCAGAAATACTTGTTAGGTTGAAACTAACATCTTTTTCTTTCTTGTTAAGCTCCCACTTCCCCTTTTTGATACTTTTATTAAATAAGTCAAACAGAGATACAAAAAAAACTTTGTGACTTTTTAATATAAAACTTTCCTTAATCTCTATTTCCTCTACGGTATGTTCAAAACCTAGACTGTTATAAATAAGACTGGTGTTTGACTCTCCGCAAAGAATAATATTATACCCATCTATAAAATATTGCTTTATTCGCTTAACCCGATCTTCAATATTATCAGATTCAAAAGACACACTAATTGTTTCAACGGTCCGATATTCAGACCCCACAGAAAAACTATAGCCCCGTCCTTTTAAACGGGACTTAACCAAAACAATTGCCTTGAACACAGACATAAGGTTAATCTTATCAACAACTTGCGTACCTCCGGCGATGTCTTTTATTGTTAGGTTTGAAAGTTCCCTTTTCGCCTTTTGAGTGATTGGGTCGAAAAAATTTATCCTTTCAACTTTTTCGTAATCAAACAATATTCGAATAGGACACTCTAGGTGTAGCGGATATATTTCTAAAATTTCACCCTTTCTTCCATATGTGTTTGGTTTGTCTACAAAATCAGTTTTTTCATAATTCCACTCTAAAAGTAAACTTATAATATGCTCTTGTTCAAGCTCTTTTCCTTTTTCTATTTTGAACTCCTTTACAAGGGAACTTGTGTTTACAGGAAGATCTTTATCGAAAAAAGATCGCTCTGTACCAATGCAAATATACTTTGACTTTTTATTGTGAAGACTTAAAACAGCTTCTTTCCTGTATCTATCGTTTTCTGAAATAAAGCCAGGAACAACACCTTCGTTGTCTGTTTCTGGATAATACAAAAAGTGGTTGTTTCCTAAATTCTGTGTGTAACAGTAAAAATTAAAAGCATCGTCTTCGCTATTAAAACAAAGAAAGATGCTTTTTCCGCTTTCCTTTCTTATTATATTCAAAAAAACTAAAGAAGCGTCCTCTAAAAGGTCAGAGAGGCCTGTTCCATCTAAAAATGAAGAAATGATTTCAGGGTCTTTGATCACTTTTTTGTTTCACGTGAAACTCTTTTAGAAAAGGTAACCAATAAAACAGAAACATCTGATGGTTTTATACCTGAAACACGCATTGCTTGACCAAGCGTTTCGGGCCTTATGAACGAAAGTTTTTCCTTTGCTTCGTTTGATAAACCTGGTATATTTATAAAGTTTACATTTTTAGGGAGGGCCAGGTTTTCGTTTCTTTTAGCTCTTTTTATTTCACTAAGATGTCTGTTTACATATCCCTCATATTTGATTTCTGACTCAACCTCTTTTTGAATTTCAGTTGATAACCAAAAAGGGATTGAGTTGCTGTTTTCTGTAAATCTTTTGGGAAAATCTTCAATATTTACTTCTGGTCTCTTTAACACCTTTCTTGCAGGGGTTGATTGGGTAAGCCCAATTTTCGGTATTTCCTGGGGAAGTAAAGATGTGTTAAACCTTTCTATTATCATCTCTTTTTCATTTTTTAAACTCTTTAAAAAGGTCTCTTCCCTTTTATCAATTAACATGTGTTTTTTTGAAACATCCAACAATCTCTCAAAAGTGTTGGAATATCTTAAAATAAGACGGTATTCTGCCCGCGATGTAAACATTCTGTAGGGCTCATCGGTGTCTTTTGTGATTAGGTCATCAATCATCACACCAATGTATGAAGAAGACCTAGGCAAAATAACCGGCTCCTCACCTTTTACTTTTAAAGCGGCGTTTATTCCTGCAATTAACCCTTGGGCTGCTGCCTCCTCATATCCAGAGGTGCCGTTTATCTGCCCAGCAAAAAATAAACCCGAGATCAATTTAGATTCTAAGGATGCCTTTAGTTGAGAAGGGAAAAAATAATCATATTCAATTGCATATCCAGGCCTTAGAAACTCCACCCTTTCAAACCCAGGTATCGTTCGCAATGATTGAATTTGGACTTCTTCAGGGAGGCTTGTTGAAAAACCATTTAAGTATATCTGATCTGAGTTTAACCATTCAGGTTCTAGGTATAATAAATGAGAGTCTTGATTTTTAAATCTGTAAATTTTGTCTTCGATTGACGGGCAATACCTTGGCCCCACTGCCTTTATTTCACCTGAAAACATGGGTGATTTGAAAAGATTATCTTCTATTATACTGTGTGTTTTTAGATTTGTTCTTAATGAATAACAGGGAATATTTAATGGTTTAAAACTTTTTGTTTTATATGAAAAGGGAATTGGTTCTTTGTCTCCAAACTCAATGGTTGTTTTATTTATGTTTATCGAATCAAGTCTTAACCTAGGGGGAGTTCCTGTTTTTAGCCTACCTGATTTTAGGCCAAGTTTTAAAAGAGATTCAGTAATTCCTTCGGCTCTGCTTTCTCCCATTCTTCCCGCTAAGATTTTTCTTGATCCGATATGAATTCTTCCAGAAAGAAATGTGCCGCACGTAACAATAACTGTTTTGCCACAAAAAACTGATTTAGACCGAGTTCTAGCTTTTAAGCTTCCGTTGCTTTTTGGTTCGACAGAAACAACTTCATCTTCGAATAGATTTATCTTCGTGTTTGAAAGCATAGAAACAACAGTCTTTTCATATAGACGTTTGTCTATTTGAGCACGGGGGGACCAAACAGACCTTCCCTTTGACTTGTTGAGTGTTTTAAACTGGATTCCTGACAAATCAGCAAAACAACCCATTTGACCGCCAAGAACATCAATTTCCCTCACTAGTTGACCTTTTGCTAAACCACCAATAGCGGGGTTACAAGACATTCTACCAATTGCTTTTAGATCCTGTGTTATCATCAAAACAGTACAACCTTTTTTAATACATATTAATGCAGCTTCCACACCAGCATGCCCACCGCCAACAATAATTATATCAAAAGAATGTTTCACGTAAAACTATTTTCCAACACAAAAGTTCGAAAAAATGTTTCTCAAAATGTCGTCTGTCGTTGTTTTTCCTAACAAAACATCGAGTTCTTTTATTCCTTCACGAATATCGAGTGAAACAATTTCTGGTTCATAAATGTGGTCTTTTAAAATAAAAGTTTCTATTCCTTTTAAGAAATTTAAGCATCGTTGAATACAGTCAAATTGCCTTTGGGTTGTTATTAAGACATCTCTGTGACTTCCCTCTCTGCTTTTTAGCAAGGTTGAAAGCGCCCTTTTTAACTTGTGGATGTTCTTATTCTTGGTAGCTGAAACACCTATTGCCTTGTCAAATCTTTTTGGTTTTTCATAAAGATCTGTTTTGTTGAAAACAAACAGGTGGTCTTTTCCATCTTTAAAATGGGGATGGTTTGAATCTTTCGTTACAACATAAATTACTATGTCAGCCTTGTCTACAGCACCTTTTGCCCTTTTTATCCCCTCAATCTCGATTTCATCTTTTGATGATCTTATGCCAGCTGTATCAACTAAAATCGCTTGGGTCTTGCCAATAGATAGATGAACATCAATGCTGTCTCTTGTTGTTCCTTTTTTTGAATTCACAATTGCACGATCCTCACCGACCAACCTGTTTAAAATTGTTGATTTTCCAACATTTGGTTCACCTGTTATTACAATCCGTGGAATTAAAAACATATCGTCACCATAATAGTTTTCAAGAAGTTTTTCACAATGTAAACAGCTGTTTTTATATGTTTTATACATCGTACCTGTTGTTTTTTTTGTTGTGGACTCTTCAGAGATATCTATTTCATATTCTATGGTTGAAACCAAAAATATTAAATTCTTTTTAATGTTCTTTATGGCTCTGGATAAACTTCCAGATAAAACTTCATTGCTAATGTTCGCTGCTGTTAAGGATTTAGATTCGATTAGTGAAGCAACGGCTTCTGCCTGTATAAGATCCATTTTTCCATTTATAAAAGATCTCATAGTGAATTCGCCTGGGTTTGGACTTCTGGCTCCGTTTTTGCAGGCTGTTTTTATAATCTCTTGAACAATCAAAGGGTTGCCGTGACAAGCAACCTCTATAATGTCCTCACCAGTATATGAATGGGGAGCATTAAAATATGTTACCAGAGCCTGATCTATTTTTATATTTTGTCTTGAATAAATACTATGGAGAGTGGGAGTTTTGGCTTTTGGAGTTCTACTTTTTCTAGTTAGCCTTTTTCCTATATCTATTGCTTTAGGACCACTAACTCGAACTATTGAAACGCCACCCAAACCTTGTGGGGTTGCTTGGGCAACAATGGTATCATTAAACATAACCACTAACCTAATTTTTATCGGTAATAAACTTTTGTTGAAGAATTGTTAGTATATTGAAAAGGGTATAATACAAGTTTAAACCTGAGGGAAAACCGTTAAAAATTAGAAAAAAAACAGGTATCATTATGTATTGCATGGTTTTTTGTTGTGGTTGTTGTACAGTCCCTCCTGTCATCATCTTTTGTTGTAGGAACATTGAAACAACCATGAAAATTGGTAAAACTGCAACCTGGGATCCATAGATTGGTATATGAAATGGAAGTTCAAAAACATAATCCGGAACAGATAAATCTTGTATCCAAAAAACAAAAGGCTCTGAACGCAGTTCAATTGTTGTTCGAAAAACAACAAAAAGAGAGTAAAGAAGGGGCATTTGTATTAACATTGGTAAGCAACCACCAAGCGGGTTTACACCTCTTTTTTTGTATATCTTCATTTGGGCCTGGTTTAATTTTTGTGGATTGTTTTTATATTTTTCTCTTATCGCTAATAGTTCTGGTTGTATCTTTTGCATAGCTGTAGTTGACTGGTAGGCTTTCCTTGTTAGGGGGTATACCACTATTTTGACCAGAAGAGAAAAAAGAACTAATATATAACCGTAGTTTGGTATGTATTCGTGCATCTTGGTTAGAGTTAATAAAACAGCCTTCGAGATGGGCCTAACCGGAGACCAGCCAAAATCCATTATTCCTTCAAGGCCTTGACCAACCTCTTTTATTCTATCGTACTCCAAAGGCCCTAAATACATATGAAAGACAGCCTTTTCAGACGCTCTTGAAACCATTGAAAGGTTATATACTTCACTACTGTCTTGTTTCAGTCCAGAAACTATAGTCTTTCTAATAGAGCTGGGATCTTTGGGTAAAAAAGCCAGAGTGAAATATTTTGTTCTTATTGCACTCCACTCTAAAGCACCATTGTATGTAAAAGACTCTGGCTTGTTTTCTTTTACTTTAAAGGTTTCTTTTTCTCCTCCAAGAAGAGAATAAATCTGAAAATATAGTTGATCATCGTCAATGTTTTGTTCTGTTGGTTTAAGGCCGCCGAACCAACTAACTGTAAGGTTGTTTTCTATTAAATCCTTTGGAACCATTCTTAAATCCAGTTCACAAAGAATTTCATATGAGTCTGAATAGAAGGTTAGCGATTTTGAAATAGGGTAGCGGTTTAATATTTTTTTTGTATAAATGAGTTTTAAGGAATCTTCAATGATTTCTGGTATTAAACTGTTTTGAAGGTTCCAAGAAGAGGATAGGTCCAAGACGTCTCCATCAAATGTCTTTAAATCGCTCATAAGTGTTTGTGTTTTATTGTTTATCAAATTCACTTGCTGGCTGTCTTTATCAAAGTAATCCTTTAGATAAAAAGACTCAAAGGAACCTCCGTTTTTTGATGTTAGCTCAGTTTTAAAAAGATTGTTTTCAATAACGGTTATGAATTCTACTTCTGAGTTTTCATTTTTAACGACAGATTCATCTGGTGGAAAAAAATCAAGATCTTCCAATTGGGAGCTGTTAATTGTTTTTAAAGAGTCGGCTTCACTGTTTAGGAAACCCCCTTCTTCAGTTTCGTTCTTTCCGGATATTAACTCTATGTATTTCGGAGTAAATATCAAAACTAAAGATATCAAAAAAAAAGCTAGAAGTGTATTTCTGTCCATTTTTATTTAACGGGGTCTTTCCCACCAACAGAGTAGGGATGACATTTTAAAATTCTAATTATGATTAAACCTATTGCAAAAAAAATTGTTTTTTTTTTAAAGCTGTTATTGCATATTGAGAGCAAGTTGGGTTGAACCGACAATTGTTTCCTAAGCATGGCGAAATCAAGAGGGAATAAGCTTGCACCAACAACTTCAAACTGTGTCTTAAAAGTAAATCTAGAAAACGAAAAAGGGACATTTTTATTAAGCTGTTATCTTTTTTCTTCCTTTTTTCCTTCTGCGCCTTATAACAGAGCGACCCCCAATTGAAGTCATTCTCGACCTAAAGCCATGCTTGTTTTTTCTTTTTCTTTTGCTTGGTTGATAAGTTCTTTTCATTTTTAGTATTATTTAATTACCTAAAATTAATAAAACAGCAACTACATACCCAAAGCATTATTTTGTTATAACACCAACTGTTTTTTTAAACAATAAAGCTAGTGTAATTAAACAAAAAAGTAGTAATTTTTATAATATAGTGTATGTTGATAACTTGTGGATAATGTTATAAAAAATCATGTTCTTGTTTGGGGAGCTGTCTTTGACTATTTGTCAAAGGCTTTACCTTCTCACGCTATAAAAACATGGTTTGTGCCAATTGCTCCTCTTTCCTATGAGGGAGGGGTTCTATCTCTTCTAGTTCCAAGTCAATTCTTTCTTGAATGGATTCAGTCACACTATAAAAAGAACCTTATTAATTCATTGCAAAAGGTTGTAAAAGACGAGAGAGCGACATATAACCTTGTTGTTGAAAAAAAACCACAGACAATAGAATTTGAACATATTCAGAAGACGCATAAAAAAGAAAGGCGTTTTAGCCCAAATATTAACAAGAACTACTGTTTCAAAAATTTCATCGAAGGCTCAAACAATGAATTTGCTAAAAATGCATCTCTTTCTGTTTCAAGCAAACCAGGAAAATCCAATTTTAATCCATTGATTATTTATGGGGGTGTCGGATTAGGTAAAACCCATCTTCTTCATTCAATAGGAAATTACGTCTTTGAAACCGACCCATTAAAAAATGTTATACTGGTTACCAGTGAAAAATTCACATTAGATTTTGTTAATAGCTTAAGAAAAAATAATACAGACGAGTTTACTCGACTTTATAGATCTGCTGACATCTTACTAATAGATGATGTTCAGTTTTTTAGGGGTAAAGAACAAACTCAAGAACAGTTTTTTCATACATTCAACGAACTTTATCAGTCCGGTAGACAAATTGTGATGACTTCAGATGTACTACCCTCTGAAATGAAAGGCCTTCAAGACAGACTTGTTTCTCGATTTCAATCCGGATTGTCTGTGGATATTCAACCTCCAAATTATGAGATTAGAATTGCAATTCTTTTAGAAAAATCTGAACAAAACGGTATTAATCTTGAATATGGATATCTTGAGTTTATAGCAAGGCACATAAAAAGTAATATTAGAGATTTGGAAGGTACAATTATTAGAATTTTGGCAAAGTCCTCACTTATGAATAAAGAAATAGACTTTGACTTAATAAAAGAGGTCGTAAAAGAAAGAGTTGGATCTTCTTTTCTATCTGAACTCTCTATTGAGTCTGTTGTTAAAAAAGCTTCAGAGTTAACAAGGGTGAAAGAAAAAGACCTTGTTGGAAAAAGCAGAAAGGCAGAAATAGCTTTAGCAAGACAGTTGTCAATGTACCTTTGTAGGGATGTATTAGGAGCATCGCTTAATAAAATAGGTTTGTTTTTTGGTGGAAGAGACCACAGCACTGTGATTCACGCTCTAAAGGTGGTTGAAGATAAGAAACAAAAAGATGATAACTTTTGTAAAAAAGTTGAATTCATTAAAAGAAGTTTTGAAACACTAGTTTGATTCTACTTGATTTTACTTGATTTTAGATCTTTTAGAACTTTAATTGTGTCAAAAATTCTACCGTTCTTGGCTTTTGGAATCTTGTTTTCACAAGTAGAAGAAATAGGTGACAGTTCTTTTACGATAAACCAAAACTCAGTGCTTATTTCAATACCTTATTATAGCAATGAACATCAAATAAGTTATAACGAACAGGTTAGCAGAATAGTTCTTATCGTTCATGGACAAAACAGGAATGCAAATGATTATTATTCGTATCTTTTCAATATATCAACTAATTTAAACCTTGATGAAAACACATTAGTTTTAGCTCCACAATTTCTTCTGAGCCAAGACATATCGTCTTTAAACTTAGGTAGTGAATATGCTTATTGGTCTGGAACTTCTCAATGGACGGGTGGGTATTTATCATCTTCAACAGAACAAAACCCTAGACCAGAGGTTGTTAGTTCTTTCGAGATTATGGACTCTTTAATCCAGCTTTTAGATTACTCATATACTAGTGTGAATGAAATTGTTCTGGCTGGTTATTCTGCGGGGGGTCAATTTGTCAACCGTTATGCATCAGGCTCGTCAATTACAGCAGGTGGTAAAGTGAAATATGTAGTAGCAGCCCCATCGCACTATTTATATTTTAATGATGAAAGGTCTCAAAACAACTTTGAAATACCCATTACATGGGATCAAGAAACGGAATGTGTAGGTTATAATCACTATAGATATGGTCTTGAAAATTTAAATAATTACATGGGTCAGATCAACATTGATACCATTCGCTATCGATATAGTTCTAAAAGCATTAATTATCTAATTGGGAATGAAGATAATGGAGGAACATCATATTGTGAATCAACTGTGCAAGGAGAAGGGCGCTACCAAAGAGCTCTAGTGTACTATAATCACCTTATTTCTCAATTCGGCGAAAATGTTATTGAAAATCACAAAATAGCAATTATCGATAATGTATCGCATGATGCTGCACAAGCTTTTGGCTCAGAGTGCGGCGTGTTTTCTGTTTTTGGATTAGCCAGTTGTGAGCAAATGTCAAACTTAACATTCCCAGTTACCAACTTTACATTATATAATAATGAAGGAGGTTACCCCCTTGAAGTTAGCTTTGTAAACGGGTCTGTACAGGGAACACATGAAATTACCCAAAACCAATGGAATTTTGGTGACGGGACGCTAATTAACAGTAATAATATAATTGAGAGTTATATCTATTCACGCCCTGGGGAATTTGATGTTTCTCTTGTCTCTTACGATATATTGGGTTTAAGTGACTCCTTAAGACAACAAAATATAATAAAAGTAGACACTCTTTTTGGAGACTTTGATTTTAATGCAAACATAAATCAAAATGATGCCAATCTAATACTAGAAAGCATCGTTAATTTAAGCTTTGCGGATCCGCTTCAATTAAAAGTTGGCGATGTGAACAAAAATGAAGTGCTTTCTACTTATGATGCTTCACTAATATTACAATACCATCAAGATGTAATTGATACTTTGCCCTACACCCTAGAGCCACTTCTTGGAGAAGGACAAATCTTTTCAGAGTCGCAAGTTGTTAATCAAAACGACATTATTACTCTGCCTATTGTATTTGATAATATGGAAAACATTAAATCTTTTTCTTTTCGAGTTCAATATAACGAAGTGTTTTTAGATTATGGCTCTTTTTACGCACCAGGTCTAAATGACTTAGGGTTTTTAATTAAAACCAATAATCAAGGATCGACAATTTTAATAGCTGCTGCCAGCGCACATGACATTCCTCATTCGGATGAAAGTATAAATCTGTATTTTACTCGAACAGACAGTGCTTTTCTTGAAACAAATATTCTAATAGACAATATTATCTTAAACGATGAAATAACATCGCATGTTCTTAACGTATTTTTATATGATGGGCTATCAAACACTACCGTAATACAACCAAAAAATGTTTCAATTTCACAAAACTATCCAAACCCTTTTAATCCAAGAACAAGCATAGATTATCACACAAAAAAAGGCTGTTTGGTTTCAGCTGACATATATGATGTTAAAGGTGCCCTGGTGAGGATGCTTTTTTCAGAATTCAAAGTTAAAGGAAGCCACACGGTTTCTTGGGATGGAAAGAATTATAAAGGAAACAACGCCTCAAGTGGTATTTATTATTTCAGGGTTAAAGTAGACAACTATGTGGAATCGAAAAAGATGCTTTTAATTAGATAAACAGAGCCATTTATTTGAAAAGGAGCTAAATAAAATCTAGTGTTTTTTGATTGCAAAACAAAAGTATTAATATATGGCACATAATTTCGACGTAATATGAGGTTTTTTATGAAAAAGTTTTTTGTTTTTCTGTTTTGCTTTTCTAGCGTAAAGTCACAGGTTGTAGATCTTTTCATTAGTGATTGGTATATAGGCTGGAGAGGAGACGGTGTATATAATAACCTTGTTGAGCTGTATAACCCTAAAGAGGACACGATAAACCTTACTGATTATCTGTTTAGAAGAACTCAAAATGGATCTGACTGGCTTTCTTCAGACCCAGATCATATGATTAGAATGTCTGGAATTATTCCACCAGGAGGGACATTCGCTATTACACGCGCTGCCGCTAATGAAGCGCTTGTTAATTGTGCCAATCAAACAACGAGTGGCGGAGATGCTGCGGGATATGTAGACCCCGATGCATTTTTAAAACAGAACGGAAATGATGCGTTTGGTGTCTTTTATATAGGGGGACTAGGAGATGACACCACAGCATGGATAGAAAACGGAGTTTTGTTAGATGCTTTGGGAAACATTAACGATGACTCTTATTGGGACGTTTCAGGCACCTCTGAAGCAACAAGGTACCATATTCTTCAAAGAAAATTTAATATATGTGGTGGAAACTCAGGAAACTGGGATGCTTCGAGAGGGTGTATAGATGATGATTGTACAGAAACGTCTTATTCTTTAAGTGAATGGGAGGTGATTAATTGTGCGCTTGCTGACCCAAATGGTTCAAATTATCCGGAACCTGAATCTCAGGATGCAACACAAGATATGGAGGTTGTTTGTGGGGGCCACCAGTATTTATGTTTGGATGCGCCAAACAGCCCACCTGGAGAATTTGCTTTAGAAAGTCCAGTTACAAATTCTAATCTCTTTATAGATGATACAAATCTTTCTGAAATTCTTAATGTTTCATGGTTTGAATCTTATGATTCAGATGGGCATGATCTGATCTATACATTTGACTTATATAATTCTGCAGGAGATACTGTTTTCAGTACGAGCGTTACAAATGATATAACCTTAGAAATTCCCTTTGAAGCTATATATAATTTGATAGGCGCTGATAATTCGCTACTCTGTTATTGGGATGTTTCAGTTACTGATTTATATGATACAACAGCTTCCTCAAATGGTCCTTTGCTGTTACAAATTTCAACGCAACAAGGTGGAGGGCTTGACCAACCACCAACAGAATTTAATCTGAATTATCCATCAGATTATACTTTGTTTTATTTAAATACAGACAATTCCAATGAGGACATTTTGATCAATTGGCAAGAATCTGTTGATCCAGATGGAAACGATATAAGTTATTATTATCAGGTTAGCGAATATCCTGATATGAGTGACCCCATTGGCGGTCTTTGGGAATCAGAGACAAACTCAATTTTAGCATCACTTCAATCAACATATGATTACCTAATAAGTATTAACTTAAATGAATCCACTCTCTATTGGGATGTAGTAGCAAGCGATGGTGTTTTTGAACAAGTTTCAAGTAACGGACCCTTCATGTTTTATGCTTACATAGGGGAAAATCCTGTAAACAATGAAGATACCTATATAGACCTTTTTATTAGTGATTGGTATATTGGATACAGGAGTAGCCCAACCTATAATGCCGCACTTGAGCTATATAACCCAAAAGATGAGCCTGTTGACTTATCTAATTACATTTTAAGAAGAACTCAAAATGGAAGTCATTGGATGGAAAGCAGTTGGATTAGATTAGACGGTGTATTGCCCCCGAATTCAACCTATGTTGTAACAAGGCAAGCATCAGATGAATCTATTCAAAATTGTTCCGACTTTATTGAGCCTGATGAGTTTTTGAAACACAATGGCGATGATGGAATTAAAATTACACATATCGGCTATCTTCCGGATGTTTTTCAAAACGATACGACTGCATGGATGAAAATGAGCATAACGCTCGATGCAATAGGTTATGCTGGCGAAGATCCCGGAAGTGCGTGGGATGTTAGTGGTGTTAATGAGGCAACACGCTATTATATGCTAACGAGAAAGATGGACGTTTGTGGTGGAAACGGTGGAGACTGGAATGATTCAAGGGGTTGTGTTAATGAAGCATGCGATTCTACAAATTTTGATCTTGGAGAGTGGACTCCAATCCAATGTGGTTTAAGCCCTTCCGCGGGTGATATGCCTGAGGGGGCAGATGCTTCTGCAGATGTAGCAATTTTTTGCGGAAATCATAATTACTTTTGTTCTTCAGCTGCTGTTTCTTCAGACGGTATAGTGCCAAGTAAAGTTGAGTTGTATCAAAACTTTCCAAACCCATTTAACCCCTCTACAGAGATTATATATGACATATCTCAAAGTAACGAAATAGAACTTGTAATTTTTAATTTACTTGGAAAAGAAGTTAAGCAGTTAGTTAGTAAAAAGGTAGAGCCTGGTAAGTATAAAGTTGTTTGGAACGGGAAAGATAATTTAGGAAATGAAGTTTCATCCGGGGTTTATTTTTACAGGTTGAAGACTGAGCAGGTACTGAAACAAAAAAAGCTGATTCTACTAAGATAAATTTCCCAAAGAAACATATAATAGCTTAGATGAAAAAAATGTTCTGGTGTCTCACCGTACTTTTAGTTTCTAGTTGCGAGGAGGCGGAAGTTACAGATGTATATAATGAAGAACCAATAACCGCTGAGTACCCATGTGTGTCTGATGCTTTAAGCTGTTTAGATTCTATAAATATTGAAGGGGGATCGGTTAACTTCTATTCTTCTTTTAGCCTAGACTCTTTAAACCTTGTATCTGGTGCAATAATAGTTGTCCATGGAGCAACTCGAAATGGAGATGATTACTTCAATAGAATGATATCAACTATTAAGAGTGTAGGATTAGAAGATAGCATTATGGTTATTGCTCCTCAGTTCATAACTGAATATGAAAAAGTTCATGGTAAGGACTGGTATTGGAATACAACATCGTGGAAGTGGGGAAATCAATCATATATGAACGGTAGTCAAATCAGCATAAGTTCTTTTGAGGTAATAGATCACTTGTTATCCAGGGTAGCAAACACAGATAAGTTCCCAAATCTTTCAAAAGTATTAATAACGGGTCACTCTTCAGGTTCTGCTTTTACACACACCTTTTCCTCCACAAAAACAAGCAATGCTTTTGGGGATTTAAGAGTAGACTTTGCAGTTGTTAACAACCAATATTTTTTATATCCTGATTCGAATCGCTTTTTAAATGGTGCTCTCTTCACTCCAAATGATTGCGACAGCTATAATGATTGGCCACTTGGATTGACACATCCAAACCCGTACATAGAAAGTTTAGGAAAAAATCTTGCAAGCGATAATTTAATTAGCAATAGAATAGATTATTTTATAGGGTCAAATGATACCCAAATTAACGACATGTCTTCAGGATGTGCATATGAAATTCTTGGGGAGCATCGCCTTCAAAAAACAATTAACTTCAATGACTATTTAGACATATCATTTGAAAATAATCTACATCAATATACAATCCTTCAAGGAATTGGACACAGTAGCACTGGAATGTTTTCTTCAAATGAATTTAAAAGTTATATAAATGAATTATTTTAACTTTAAACAGTTTTTAGAAAAATTACTAATAATGCTCTTGTTGATTCAAGGCGCTTATTCATCTCTTATATTATCAGGAAAAGTTTTAGATAAAAAAGGAAATCCCCTTCCAGGGGCAAATGTCATAATTGTAAACAGTAATCTCGGTACAGCAAGCGGAATTGATGGCTTTTACCAATTAGAGGTTTTTGATGTTGTTATTTTAAACAAACCAATAAAACTAAAAGCATCTTATATAGGACATAAAAGCGAGATAAAAAATTACATACATAATAAAACCATAAATAAGGTGAATGGGTTTGACTTTAATTTAGCAACAGATGTTATGAATCTGGAGGCAATAGTCGTTACAGGTCTTGGCGTTGAACAAGAAACAAAAAAGCTTGGTGTTTCCATTGAATCTGTTAGCAAAGAAAGAGTTGAGGATTCTCCAGAGGTAAGCTTGGTATCTGCACTTCGGGGCAATGTTTCTGGTTTAGAAGTGAGAAAAACAAGTGGCGACGCTGGAACGAATGCATTCTTTCGAATTAGAGGAACCGGCACTATATCCGGAGGACATGAGCCCCTTGTTGTGGTTGATGGAAGCCCCATAAGCACAAGAACGCTTGATTCAGGAGGAAGAGAGACGAGTGAAAGAGGGCATCCTGAATCCTCTAGTAGGTTGGCTGATGTAAACATGAACGACATTGAGTCTATCGAGGTTCTAAAAGGAGCAGCTGCTTCAGCAATATATGGATCAAGAGCTTCAAATGGTGTTATTTTAATTACTACGAAATCTGGAACGACAGGGAAAACAAAAATCACATATAAATCAAATTATGGCATCAGTGGTATGAATAGAATATATCCTCTTCAACAAAAGTTTGGTCAAGGGGATGCAGGCGACTTTGAAGCTGGAAGATCTTACTCTTGGGGAAAGGCCCTTAATGTAAAGCAAGCAAAATGGTTTGATCCAAACGTAGAAGAGGATGTGGTATATGATCATGTTGAAGATATATCAGAAATTGGAAATAACTTTGAACAGTCGATTTCTGCTTACGGTGGCAACGATAGAACGACTTTTTACTTTTCAATGTCTCAAAATTATGAGAGAGCACACTGGCAAACATTTAATCAATATAAGCAAACGGTTACTTCTGTCTTTGGGCATGAACCAACCCGAACAGTTCCTTCTGATTTTACGCGTCAAACGTTTCGCCTAAAAGGAAGTCATTATTTGACAAAAAAAGTAAGCTTAACAGGAAGCATGTCATATGTTAATGTATTTGGAAACCAAGTCATTAGAGCTCACAGCACGGATGGCTTAGCTAAAGGACTGTTAAGCACGCCACCAGACTTTAATCTGAGGCCATACTTAGATCCCAACACCCAGTTCCATAGAACCTCAACGGACCCCTATCCAGAGACAAGAGATGGTGATCACAGGTGGAATAATCCTTTTTGGGTGCTATATGAGCTGTCCCAAACCCAATCTGTAGAAAGGGTGTACGGGAACATAAAACTTAGATACGATATTAATAATTGGATTGATCTCAATTATGTTTTAGGAACAGATTTTTCGCTCGATGAGAGAAATGATATTATGCCATCAGGCACTTATAGAAACGGTGGAATCGGCAGATATATTCACGAAGATATATTAGACCACGAGTGGGACTCAAATCTAAATTTCAACTTTAACATAAAAGAGAGGTTTAATCTTCCCATCCAACTTGTAATGGGTCATAATTTAAACAGCAGGGCCTTGAGTCGATTTGAAACAACGGGGGAAGATCAGGTGTTGCCTTATTACTACCAAATTGAAAATTATTCATCAGTAACTGCAGATCAGTATTTATCCTTGATACATCTCGAATCATACTTTGTCCAAGGGACAATGGACCTGTTTGACCAATTATACTTTACGAGTGCACTCAGAAATGACGGTTCTTCAACTTTTGGACCAGCAGACAGAAGACATAACTTTTTTAAATTTAGCACCGCGTGGGAGTTTTCAAAGTTGTATAAACCGTCGCTGCTCAGCTTTGGTAAGCTGAGACTTGCTTATGGACAAGCAGGTGAAGAGCCCAGAGCCTACAGTATTTTCTCAGGATATACATCTCCATCTTTATTTTCTGTAGGAGAAAAAGTTTCTCTAGGCCTGACGTACAACGGGGTTACTGGATATCGATCAGATGATGAGGTTAGCAACTTTAGAATTAGGCCAGAAAGACGAAATGAATATGAAGTTGGTACAGATATTTCTCTTTTTGATGGAATGCTTGGTTTAAATGCAACGTTGTACAATGCGATAAGCAATGATATTATTTATGATGTTGACGTGATCCCTTCAACCGGAGCTGATGAAATGACAGCGAATGGGGCTTCAATCCAAAATAAAGGCTTAGAGTTTAATATCAATTACAAAGTTGTTGATAAAAACAACTTTAAATGGAATTCAAAATTTATATATGCAGCTAATAAAAACACTGTCTTAGAAATGAATGGCATCACGGGAGAGATGGCTAAAACTATGAATCCTAGTCTTGTGCCAAGTAGAGGCATAGCAAAGTTTAGTGAAGTTTCACCGGGTCATGAATATGCAGAATTTAAGGTCTTAAGTTGGGCGCGATTCGGTCATGGTCTTGTAGTTGACCATGATCTTGACATTAATACTCCTGATGTAAATATTGATAGTCTTTCAAATTATGAATGGGAAAAAAATGATGTTTATATTGCCAAAAACGGTCTTCCAATCATGTACTCTGAAAAGATATGGTCTGGGTACGCGCCAAACCCTGATTGGACCGGAAGTTTTTATAATGAATGGAACATTGGTAAAAAATTTCAAGTGTCGTTCTTGTTAGATATCAGTATGGGAGGTCATATTGCAAATTATACAAAAAATGCGCTTTACGAATGGGGAACACATGGCGATACTGATAAAAGGTATCATCCTGACTTTGATAATCCAGAGTGGTTTGGTTATGAAGAGGGCGTTAGTACTGAGTGGGGTAAAGGTACTTTTGAAAAATTAATTAATCATGGACATAGAGCTTTAGGTCCAGGAAAAGATACGATTATTACTTATTCTCAAAACATGTATGAAAATTATATGGGAAGGAATACAGACGTTATCAACAACATAGAAGACGCAAGCTATATGAAATTAAGAGAAATAGCAATTTCATATACTCTAGGCCGATCAAACCTCCAGTTTTTAGGGGAACCATTGTTATCCTTTAGGTTAAGCGCTCAGGATTTAATTAATTGGACAAATTATTCAGGTTGGGATCCTGAAACCAACATGTACCAAGATAGAATATCAGGTGAAGATTATTTTAATCAACCTCAAACGTGGAGAATTAATTTTGGAGTACAATTAGAATGGTAAAATATATAAAGACTGCAATTGTTTTTCTGAGTATGTCCTTCTTTAGTTGTGAAAACTTTTTAACAGGGCCTCTTTTAGATCAAAATCCAAATGAGGTTGACGATGTTACGGTGGTTTCGCCAGAAGCTTTGTTGGTTGGTACTCAAGTTACAATGTATGGAGTGATGGAAGGATATTTAAATCGAGCAGTTTCTATGGTCATGCAGCAAATGTCAGGCCTTCAAACAGACTATTATAGAGATTATAATTGCGAGCCAATAGATGTAAACACTAATGGTAGATGGACAGCAATGTACGGAACCGGTGGTTTAATCGATATGAACACAACCCAAGAAGTTGCTCAAAGACAAGAGAGGCATGTCTTGCTTGGTATTTCACAAATGTGGGAGGCTCTCGTTTTTTCAACGGCAGCTGATATTTGGGGTGATGTTCCTTATTCTCAGGCGGCCAACGCAGAGTTTGCCCAGCCTAAGTTTGATTCTCAAAAAGAAGTACATGAAGCAATGTTAAGCCTTATTGATGATGCAATTATAAACTTTGATAAGGGACAAGTTTTCACGCTGCCGTCCGACTTTGATTTTACATTCAGCTCTGATATTGAAAAATGGAAAAGAGCAGCATATACATTAAAGAGTAGAATTTTACTCAACTGGGCTGAAGTTGAAAGTGATAATTACTCACTAGCATTAGAAGCGGCGCAAGAAGGGATAGTAGATGAATCAGGAGATGGGGATTGGAAGGCTTTGCACGGTGCTGCGATTTCTGAGAGGAATGTCTGGTTTCAATTCTTTTTATCGAACCCTGACTATATGGGTGCGGGGAAATTGCTTGTTGATATGCTTAAAAGAGAAAATGATGATAGACTAGGTATTTATTTCCTTCAAAGCGGAGCAAATGAAATAACAGGAGTAAGTCCTGGAGATTCAATTTTAAATGCTTCAATGCTTAATGTTGTTGGCCATTTTGGAATGTCATGGAAACCTGAGTTTGTTAGTTGGTATGAAAACAAATTCATAATGGCAGAATGTTATTATAATCTTGGAAATGAAGAGGCTGCCTTGCAAGTATTAAATCAGACACTTTCTGGATTAGAGCAAAAATGGATTTCAACCGGTTATAATGACATAACGATTCCCCGATATGAAGATGTTTCAGGAGCAATACTTTTAGAAGCGATTATGAACGAAAAATACAAAGCGCTATTTTTAAATATTCAATCATGGAGTGACTGGCGCAGAACAGGGTATCCGAGGTTTCTTGATTCTGAAGGAAATTCAACAGAGTGCGGTTTGCAAAATTCGGGAGTTGGTGTTCCAAGGCGATTATTATATCCTGAAAAAGAAAAAACGACAAATCCAAATTGTCCACAAGGCGATAACATCTATGATCGGGTAGAAAATGACCCCTACTAAAGTAGCGTTAGTTTTTCTTTTCATACTTAAACTCAGCTTAATAGCACAAGAATATATAGAACAAGTGACGCCCCCATGGGGATATATCTTTAAAGGGTGGAAAGGGCCGCCTATAGATGTTATAAACTACTTTCCTGCAAGCGCCACAAAGAGTTCACCTATTTTAATTGTAATACCTGGAGCATCAAGAGACGCGCAAAGATTTCATGCTTCCTGGTTAGACTTAGCAAAAAAGAAAAGTTTCATAGTTTTAACTATAGGTGCAAGAAAAAAATATTTTCCTGATGAATATTCATATAATGCTGGTCGGTTAATAACAAGCCAAGGACACGCAATGGATAAAAGTCAATGGCTTTTCAGTGCAATTGAACCCCTTTTTGAAGACTTTAAAAAAAGATATAAGCTCAACACACAAAAGTTTTATTTATTTGGGCACTCCGCTGGAGGAGGTTTTGTACACCGATATCTCCTTTTTAAGCCAAAAGCGCCGGTTGAAAAAGCGGTTGCTGCAAACCCCGCATTTGTAACAGTTCCAGACTTTGATATACAATATCCTTTTGGTTTAAAAAACACACCATTAAAAAAGAGAGATATAAAACCTTGGTTCAAGCACAACCTTGCAATTGTTCTTGGTGAAAATGATTTAGGTCCAAGAACAAAACCGTTAAGCAATGGTGCTATGGCGAATGTTCAGGGCTCTAATTGTTTTGAGCGCGGACAGCTCTTATTCAGCGCTGCTGAGCAGGCATCAAAAAAAGCAAGGACAAAATTTAATTGGAAATTAATTACTGTTCCAAGTGTAGGACACAATAACTTTGAAATAGCGCCTGTCGCCGCTAACTATTTATTTGGTAATTAGATAAGTGATTTTAAAACAAAGAATTGGATTTATTTTCGGCATAGGGTTGTTTTGTCTTTGTGTCTTTTCGACCCCTCCAGAGAATATGAATCCACTGGCTATGAAAGCAGCCGGGGTTTCTTTGTTAATGGCTGTTTTTTGGATTACAGAAGCTATTTCAATTTTTGCAACAGCATTTATCCCTGTTGCTCTATTTCCTATACTAGGTGTTTTAGATGCAAAGCAAATTGCAGCAAGTTATGGTCACCACATTGTTATTTTAATTATTGGTGCTTTTTTTGTTGCTAAAGCAATAGAAACAAACCAGCTACATAAAAGAATCGCTCTCTTTACTATTCGAATCATTGGAACTAGTAGAAAAAGAGTTATGCTGGGCTTTATGATTGCAACAGGGTTTTTGTCAATGTGGACTTCAAATAATTCAACAACATTAATGATGCTACCAATAGGTCTTGCAATACTAGACAGAGAAGATAAAGCGGGCTCAGACATCTCTAAATTTGCTCCAGGATTAATGTTGTGCATCGCTTATTCGGCAAGTATAGGAGGGGTAGGCACGCTAGTTGGGACGCCTCCAAATTTGGTTTTTTCTAGCACCTTAAAAGAGCTTTTCCCCCATTCTCCTGATATCTTGTTTGCAGATTGGTTAAAAATTGGAATCCCTTTTGTTCTTTTGTTTTTGCCTATTTCCTGGATTTACCTTGTCAGGTACTTTCACGTTCAAGGAGAACTTAGTGGCTCATCCGATATCATTGACAATGAATATAAAGCTCTTGGTAAAATGACAATTGCAGAGAAAAGAGTTTTCACTGTTATTATTTTATATGCACTGGGTTTTGTATTTAGAGGGGTTTGGTCCGATTATTTGGGCGTTAAGGGCTTTGCTAAAGATTCAACTGTAGCTATTTTAGCAGCGCTATTGCTTTTTTCAATTTCTAGCGGGAAGACGAATCAAAAAGGAAATTCGATTAAATTATTAGAATGGGAAGATGCAAAAACGGTTCCATGGGGGATTGCAATGTTAATAGGAGGCGGACTTGCAATAGCTTCTTCATTTCAGACCTCTGGATTAATATCTTGGATAGGAGAAAACATAAACATTGATGGAGTGCCCATCTTTGTTATCGTGCTGTTGGTTGTCTTTTTAATGGTCTTTTTAACAGAAATAAATTCAAATACAGCAACCACTGCTGTCTTTTTACCTGTCTTGGCAGGACTTTCAAAGGGAGCA
>CACLYL010000006.1 GCA_902611135.1 uncultured Fidelibacterota bacterium
TTTAATTATCATTTCTTGTGCATCTTTTAATGGCGCAACCGGCCCAACTGGTCCTCCCGGTAAAGATGGAAAACAAGGTCCCATTGGTCCTGAAGGTGAGCAGGGTAAGGTCGGTCCACGAGGACCGATTGGATTGCCTGGAAAAAGTGTACCAGAACCAATTATGGATAGGGTCAATCAATATTTAGATTTAAAAGATAAGTCTGAAATAATTGTTGATGTTACTTCTTACAGCTTTGGATTTGCTCCCATGGTCACAGGATTCAGTTTTTTAACTAATTTTGGTCGTGTATTTAAGTTAGAAAATAAGAATATTAAAACAGTGGGAAAAATAATAGAGCCTGTCACTAAAATAGGTAACCACAAGGATTTTGTATCCTTTTCAAGAAATTTATCAAGTGAAAATATAACTCAGTATTTTACTGCAGCAACTAGTTCCGGAGAAATTTACATATCTAGCGATTTAATTAATTGGTCTTATTTAAATCAAATAGAATTAAAAAAGTAAACCTTTTATATTCACTATTTCTTTCGAAATGATAGTTTTATTGATACTCCCTCTAAATCAAAGTTTTTGCGAATAGAGTTTTCTAAATATCGTTTATAGGAAGTTTTTACTAAAGATGGATAATTTAAATAAAATGCAATGACATTTGGTTCACTGCTTACCTGAGCTACATATTTTATTTTTATGTTTTTTCCTTTTTGTGATGGCGGTGGATTTAATTTTAATATCTCTATCATTTTTGAGTTTAAGACTTTAGTGGGAATTCTAGTTTTCATTCTCTCATACACCTGCCAAGAAATTTCAAGAACTTTATTTATCCTCTGTTTTGTTAAAGCCGAAACAAATAAAATGGGATAGTAATCAATTAATTTAAATTGCGATTTTATACTTTTAATATATTTGCCCATAGTATCATTATTTTTTTTTATTAAATCCCATTTATTTATTACTAGTACTAGTCCTTTACCTACTTTTATAGTCTCATCAATGATTGATTTGTCTTGTCTAGTGAAACCTTTTTCAGCATCAATTAAAACTAAAACAATATTTGAGCGAAAGATGGCACTTTTTGTTCTCAATGTAGAATAATACTCTATTTTATCTTTTATTTTTGATAGTTTTCGCAAACCTGCAGTATCAATTAGGTTAATTTTATTTCCATACCATTTTATTGATGCATCAATAGAATCACGAGTAGTGCCAGCGGTAGTAGATACAATAGATCGATTTTTCTTTATTAAAGCATTAGTTAATGATGATTTTCCAACATTTGGCATTCCAACAATAGATAAGCCCAATACATTCTCAGTTTCTTTTGACGCATGGATACTTTTTGATCCTAATTCTTTAATGATCATATCCATTAAATCTCCCGAGTTTCTACCATTTAATGCGGACATGGAAAAAGGAGCATTTTTCATACCTAACTCATAAAAAGAATGTTTTTGGGTATCACTTTTTAAGGTATCACATTTATTAACAATGCAAAAGTAAGGCTTCCCGCTTTTTCTAACTATTTGTGAAATTTCTTTATCGGTTTGCGTAAGACCATCCTGTCCGTCTACCATAAATAGAACAAAATTAGATTCTGAAATTGCTTCCTCGGCTTGTAATCGTACAGGGGAATTAAATTCATTTGCATCATTGAAAATGTAACCACCTGTATCGATTAAATCAATTACTACCCCACACCATTCAGTCTGCCCATAGACTCTATCTCTAGTGATACCTTCCTTTTCATCAATAATTGATTTTCGTTTTCCAATCATTCTATTAAAAAAAGTTGATTTGCCAACATTTGGACGTCCAATTATTGAAATTAAAATTTTACTCATAGATTAAAAATTAATATAAAATAGGGGCTTTATAATAGAACTTATTTAATTGTTTAATTTTAAAATTAATGTTCTGTGAAAAGAAATTTTAATTAACAAAGTGCCAATTTTTTTTATTATTTCTATTTTATGTCTTGTCAATTATGGGACGTTTATTTAATATTGTTTTCAGCCAACCAGCTTTTTTGAAGCTTTATTTGTTAGTCATTTAACATTCTTATAACCTGCAGTAATTAATTGACCATTTACTGCAAAAACCAGAGGATTCATTAATGGCAGAAGCTATAAAACTCAATCTTACAGTACCCGATAATCAAAAACACACCGACCTTGAGAATCCTCTTGTTTTTAACAAAAAAGAGACAAAAGAAAAGGAAGATCATAAAAAAGATTATCAAATTGAAAATTACTACGAGAAGGATGTGCTGGGATCTGACGTTTTGAAACAAAAGTATTTGGCGCCATGGGAAACACATCCTTACCAATTATGGGAGAGACAAGCAAAGGCACTGGCATCTGTCGAAAAAACAGAAAAATTAAAGAAAAAGTGGGGAAAAAAGTTCTATAAAATTCTAGAAGATTTCAACTTTGTACCAGGTGGTAGGATAATGCACGGTGCAGGAAGAGAGGATATAACAACCACGCTCAATAACTGCTACGTGGTATCAATAAAAAGTGACTCCATAAAATCAATTTACGATGCTGTGATCAATGAAGCGTTAACATATAAATATGGCGGGGGATGTGGTCATGATCTCTCTATTTTGAGACCTTCAGGTAAGGAGATAAATGGCACCGGAGGTGAATCATGCGGCCCTACTGGTTTTATGAACCTCTTTAGTGAAAATACTAATACTATAGCTCAACATGGTCGCAGGGGAGCTAACATGCAAACACTTAGAATTGATCATCCAGATGTTGAAAAATTTATCAGTATCAAAACCGGTGATATTAATATGGTTAAATACTCAAATATATCGGTCCTTTTGACACACAAATTCATGGATGCTCTAAAGAACAAACAAGATTTTGATCTCAAGTATGATGGGAAAGTATACAAGACAGTAAAGGCTCAAAAGCTTTGGAATAAAATAGTAAAGCATGCTCACTCCAGTGCGGAGCCAGGTTTGCTTTTTTGGGACACAATGAAAGATTACCATAATGCCGAATATTGCTCACCTCTTGTTTCAACTAATCCCTGTGCTGAACAACCCCTACCAGATGGTGGATGTTGTAATCTAGGTGCGGTGAATTTAGAGAGATATGTTGACGAGAATGGTAATTTTATGATTGAGTCATTTAAAGATACCGTTCAAATAGCAACAAGATTTTTAGACAATGTCATTGATTATAATATGGATCGACATGCACTTGAAGATCAGAAAAAAAATGCACACGGTGATAGGAGAATAGGTTTAGGAATACTTGGTCTTGGAGACATGCTCGTTAGAATGGGAATTCAATATGATAGCGAAGATGCGCTACAAACTATTGAACAGGTCATGGATATCTTCAGGGATACTGCCTATGAAACGAGTATAGCCTTAGCAAAAGAAAAAGGAGGATTCCCACATTTTAACTGGGATGGATATTCAAAAAGTAAATTTGTAAAATCTCTACCAAAGTCATTAAGAAACAACATTAAAAATCATGGTATAAGAAATTCTACAATCACAACCGTTGCTCCAACAGGTAGTGGTGCAATTGTAGCAAGAGTGACCTCAGGAATAGAGCCTATTTTTGCAACTTCATATAAAAGAAGAGTAAAAGAAAATGATGGAGGATACGGAAAAACTTTTAAAAATTATACAGTATACCATCCAATTATTGAGAAGTTATTTGGTACTGACGATAACCTGCCTTCATACGTTGTTACATCACATAAAATTGATCCTTACTTTAGGGTTAAAATGCAAGGTATAATTCAAAAATACATTGATTCATCAATTTCCTCAACTGTTAATCTTGCAAATGAAGTAACCGTCGAAACCGTTGCTGATATCTATAAAACTGCTTACGAAGCAGGGTTAAAAGGGATAACCGTTTACCGGGAAGGTAGCAGAGAAGGAATTCTAATCACCGAAGAAGAAAAACCAAAACAAAAAGAACCTGAAACTGAAACAACTCCAATAACCGATCCAGAAGTAAAAATGGCTAGAAAAAGGCCTACTCACACAATTGGAGTGACAAGAAGGATACGAACTGGCGAAGGAACACTATATATTACAATAAATGAAGATGATAACGGTTTGTGTGAAGTGTTTACGACCATAGGTAAAGCTGGAGGTAATGCAGCAGCACAATCTGAGGCTATCAGTAGACTTATTTCATTGGCACTGCGCTCTGGACTAGATCCTCAAGCTATTGTAAGGCAATTGAAAGGAATATCAGGACCTAACCCAACATGGGAAGATGGCCGTCTTATACTCTCCACACCTGATGCGATAGGGAAAGCATTAGATGACTACTTAAAAGAGAAGAAGCTTGAGGGAAACCAAGAAAAAAAAAAACTAGTTAATACTTTTAATGATGAGAAAGTTCGTATTACAATGGCCCAAGAAAAATCATTTGATTGCGCAGAAGGGAAAAATTACATGGAATGTCAAAATATAGTCAATGAAGGTGGGTGTATGACCTGTAGAGAATGTGGTTGGTCTAAGTGCGACTAAAAATGAATAGTTAAGATTAAACTTCTATAATTTCTTTTTCTTTATCCTTTTCTATTTGGACTAGCCTATCAATATTCTTATCTGTTAATGCTTGTATCTCCCCCTCATTATCTTTTATGAGGTCCTCTGAGACATTACCCTCTTTTCCTTTGTGAATGAGTTGATGAATGGAATCTCTCCTAATATTCCTAATAGATATCTTACCTTCTTCAATAATGCCATGAGCAACCTTAATTAATTCCTTCCTTCGCTCTTCGCTCAATAGTGGAATTGGTATGATAACACTATATCCATTATTATTTGGAGTAAATCCCATATTAGAATTAATGATTGCCTTTTCAATTTCGGGAATTAAATTTTTTTCGTAGGGAGCAATATTTATTAATCTAGCTTCAGGGGTGGTAATAGTAGAGACCTGATTCAACGCTGTTTTTGATCCATAGTAGTCAATATAGATAGAATTTAGAATTTCTGGATTAGCTCTACCTGTTCTAATTTTTTTTAATTCTTTTACAGTGTGGTCAATCGCATTATCCATACTAGATTGTGTACTATCAAGTATTTCCTTCATCATAATTTACTCCGAAACTAATGTCCCAATATTATGGTCAAAAATTAAATTTTTCAAATTCCCTTTTTCTTGTATGTTAAAAACTCTAATAGGTATATTATTTTCTTTACATAGCGTAATTGCGGTTAGATCCATCACTTTGAGATTGTCATTTAACACCTTAGAATATGAAATTTTTTTATATTTTTTAGCATCCTGATATTTCATTGGATCTTTATCATAAACGCCATTTACTTTTGTACCCTTAATAACAACTTGGGCGCCCAACTCAGTAGCTCTTAATGCGGCTGCTGAATCAGTTGTAAAAAATGGATTACCAGTTCCCCCAGCAATTATAACAATACGTTTTTTTTCAAGATGCCTAATGGCTCTTCTTCTAATATAAGGTTCAGAAATTTGAGAAACGCTTATAGCTGATAGGGTTCTGGTTTGACAATTGATTTTCTCTAAGGCATCCTGTACAGATATTGCATTCATAATAGTTGCCAACATACCCAAATAATCTCCAGTGACTCTATCCATCCCTTGATCTGATGCTTTCATGCCTCTAAATATATTCCCTGCACCAATGATTAAACCAATATTAATGCCAAGTTCATGGATGCCTTTTACTTCATTTGCTAAATACAAGGCTTTGGAAGGATCGATACCGAAGCCATTTTCTCCAGATAGAATTTCTCCAGATAGTTTTAGAAGCACACGTTTATACAGTGGGCTCTTCATTATAAATCAAATGTAATCTTTACTAAAATTTATTTCTTCACCAATAGCATACCTGATAAATCTACGAATACTTATATTCTCACCTAAAGTTGAGATAGATTCAGAAAGAATATCAGAAATCTTTTTTTCTTGGTCCTTGATAAAAGTCTGATCAACTAAGCAATTCTCTTGGTAAAACTTTGTTAATCTACCTTCTACCATTTTTTCAATGATTTTTTCGGGTTTATTTTCAGCCCTGGCTTGCTCTAGCAAAACTTTTTTTTCCCGGTCAAGAGTGTTTATGTCAATTGAATCTCGATTCAAGCACATTGGATTAGTTGCAGCGATGTGCATAGCAAGATTGTGAGCAAGATCTCTAAATCCATCAGTCTTTGCTACGAAATCAGTTTCGCAATTTAGCTCGATTAGTACCCCCAATTTTCCACCAGCATGAATATATGAATATACTATTCCTTCCTTAGTATCTCTGGATCCTTTCTTTTCAGCTTTCGCGGCTCCAGTTTTTCTTAAATAATCAATTGCCTTATCAATATCACCCTTAGATTCAACTAGTGCTCTTTTACAATCCATCA
Organism: uncultured Fidelibacterota bacterium; assembly: GCA_902611135.1. GTDB lineage: Bacteria > Fidelibacterota > Marinisomatia > Marinisomatales > UBA1611. Next base: position 6,378 of record CACLYL010000006.1, read on the forward strand.
TTCCTGAACCTGTTTTTTGACGTAATTCTTTAACTAATGCAGCACTTATACCCATTATTCTTCCTCTAATTCTTCCTTTGGCAAATTTGGATTAGAACTAGTACTCACTGTTTTATCGAGATTTGAATCTTTCTCAGATTCCACTATATTCTTTTTCGACTGAATGATAGCATCCGCTAATGAAGATATGATAAGTTGAATTGTTCTGATGGAATCATCATTTGCAGGAATAGGATATTCAACTTTATCTGGATTAGTATTGGAATCAACGATGGCAACAACTGGTATATCTAATTTTTTTGCTTCCCGGATAGCAGTATCTTCGTATTGGGCATCCACAATAATAATAGCATCAGGGAGCCTCCTCATGTCTTTAATACCCCTGTGTTGATCTGCTAATTTTATCTTTTCACGATTTAACATTTGAGTCTCTTTTTTAGTCATATGTTCATATAAGTTAGAACCTTCCTTTTCTAATAATTTTAACCTTTTAATACTCTTTTTGATAGTTGAAAAATTGGTTAATGTACCGCCTAACCATCTTTCAACGATATAATACATAGAGCACCGATCAGCCTCTTGTTGAACAATATCTTGGGCTTGCTTTTTTGTACCAACAAATAAGATCTCGCCTTTATTTTTTACTATATTAGAAACAAATGCTTTAGCTTTTTCTACACAATCTACGGTGTATTCGAGATTGATGATATGTATTCCATTTTTCTCTAGCAGAACATAAGGTTTAAAATTGGGGCTCCATTTTTTTGTAACATGACCAAAATGGGCTCCTGTACTGAGTAAATCTTCTATCTTAACTTTAGCCATTATCTAACGTTTGGAAAATTGAAAATTAGCACGAGCTCCAGGTTGTCCGGGCTTTTTTCTTTCAACCTTTCTTGCATCTCTTGTTAAAAATCCTCGAGATTTTAAGGTTGAGCGAAAGTCTTTATTTACATTGAGTAAAGCTCTAGATATACCAAGTCTTATAGCTCCTGCTTGACCTGTTAGACCACCACCCTTCACGTTTATTTTGATATCATATGATTTCGTACCATCAATGGCGACAAGTGGCTGCATTACTATAGTAGCTAGTGTCTGCCTACATAGATATTTCTTAAAAGAAACGCCATTAACTAAAATTTTGCCTTTGCCTGGGGAAAGGTATACTCTGGCAACAGACCTTTTTCTTCTTCCAGTGCCATAAAAAGTAGAATCGTTCATAATATTTAAAATTTTAATACTTTTGGAGTCTGTGCTCCATGAGGGTGTATTGAACCTTTATAAACTTTGAGATTATGGAATATTTTTCTACCCAATCTATTGTGCGGAAGCATACCCTTAACTGAATTTTGTATGATTCTCTCTGGATATTTACTTAAAACTTCTGAGATTCTGACATTTCTAGCACTCCCAGGATAGCCAGAATGCTTAAAATAAGTTTTTTGTTGAGGTTTATTACCTGATAACCTAATCTTATCAGCATTAATAACAACCACAAAATCTCCCATATCCATGTGTGGAGTGAAGTTTACTTTGTGCTTTCCCCTAAGAATTTGAGCAATATTTGAGGAAATTCGTCCTAGGGTTTTATCTTTAACATCAACAACCCACCATTCTTTTTTTATTTCAGATTTCTTAATTGATCTTGTGTACATATAAACTTTAGTTACAGCTTATTAATTTAAAAACTATGTTTAGTAATAGTCAATAGTTATAGTTGTGATTTATATATCTAGCTTGGTTCTAGAATATATTTGGTTTTTCGATATTGTAAACTCAATTCGACCAATTAATTCCTCGCCTATGAATGGTGAATTTAAAGAATTTGACTTAATTGAATCTTCGGTGAATTTCCACTTTTTCCTTTCATCGAGAATTACAATTTCAGCTGTTTTTTCATAGCTAAATAAATTACTATCAAATCCCATTACATTTCGGGGATTTATAGTTAAAAACTTAATCAAAGACAATAATTTGAATTTGTTTTGATAAACTAAAACTTTATAAACTGCTCCAAAGCATGATTCAAGACCTATCATGCCGCATGAGGCCAGGTCAAATGTTGTTTCTTTTTCTTCTAAAGTGTGCGGAGCATGGTCCGTGGCTATACAATCTATTACCCCACTCTTTAGACCTTCTATCAAAGATAGTCTATCATTTTCTGTTCTAATTGGTGGCGCAACCTTAAAATTTGTATCAAAGGAGCTCAAAGCTTCATCGTTAAAATATAAGTGATGAGGAGTTACTTCAGATGATACATTTTTAAACTGAGTCTTAAATTTTGAAATTTGAGCCACTGATTTTTCAGCGCTCACATGAGGAATATGAATTTTAGATCCAGTAAAACTAGCTAACTCAAGATCTCTGTGAATCATGACCGATTCTGCAAAATCTGGGTTCCCAGGCAGCCCCAAATTGGTTGAAACCAAACCCTCATGCATTAGTCCATCAGATCTTAAACAAACATCTTCAGCATGATTAATTATTGGCAAATCTAATGGTTTTATATACTCAAGTGCCATTCTCATAACTTTCCCATCTTGAATCGGTAAACCATCATCACTAAATGCTACAGCACCTTGCTTTTTCATTAAACCCATTTCAGTTAAATTTTTTCCATCTTGATTTTTCGTAACGGCACCAATAGGATGAACATGTACAGGATAACTTTTTGATTTTTTTGACAAAAAATCTATTAATTCTGGCGTATCAATTGGAGGATGAGTATTTGGCATAACACATACTCTAGTAAATCCACCAGCCATGGCAGCTAAAGAACCTGTTTCAAGAGTTTCTTTGTCCTCCCTGCCCGGCTCTCGAAAGTGGGAATGTATATCACAAAAGCCATGAGTAATAATCTTTCCGGAGCAATCTATTATTTTTGTTTTTTTTGTCTGTTTTGATGGATCCCCAATTCTTCCTTTATCAATAAAGATATCACCTGTATAAACTTTATCAATAAATGGATCAATAATTTTCCCATTTTTTAATAATAACTCGTCAGGCAGAATTTTAAAATTTACTTTGTTCATAATTTCATTTTTTTCCACCACATAAAAGAAAAAGTATAGCCATTCTTGAAGCGACTCCATTTAAAACCTGGTCTAAAATGATTGCATTTTGACCATCAGCAACCGCACTGTCAATTTCAACACCTCTATTAATTGGACCGGGATGCATAATTACAATGTCTTTTTTATGCTTTTCAATTCGTTTTTGATTGATGCCAAAAAAATTTCTATACTCCCTCACAGATGGAACCAAACCAATTCCCATTCTCTCTCTTTGAATTCGTAGAACATTTAAAGCATCTGCCCAATCAATAACTTCATCGACATCATAATTTATATTGACTCCTAAATCTTTTAAAAATTCAGGAATAAGATTGGGTGGTCCACAAAGGGTTATTTCAGCGCCCATCGTTTTTAGGCCATATATATTGCTCAAAGCCACACGACTATGTAAAATATCTCCAATGATACCTATTTTTAAACCTTTTAGGAAACCAAATTTTTCTTTTAAACTCATCATATCAAGGATCGCTTGGGTTGGATGTTCATGGGTCCCATCTCCAGCATTAATAATTATAGATTTTATAAATTTAGATAAAGTTTTAGGTGCTCCCGGAGAAGGATGCCTGATAACTACAGCATCAATTTTCATTGCCTCAATATTTTGAGCTGTATCTTTAAAACTTTCTCCTTTTTTTAAACTACTTGATGAGGCAGAAAAATTTACAGTATCGCAGCTTAAACGTTTTTGGGCTAATTCAAAACTTATCCGTGTTCTAGTCGAATTTTCGAAAAAGAGGTTCACCACCGTTAACCCATTTAAAGAGGGTACTTTTTTGATTGGTCTATCTAAAACTTCTCTAAACTTAAATGCTAAATCTAAAATAGACTCGATATCTTTTTTTGGGTAATCTTTCAATCCAAAAAGATGTCTATTTTTTAGTGACACTTTCTTCCCTTAAAAGATAAACGCCCTCATTGAAGTCAGTTTCTTTCAAAAATACATTGACATGTTCCCCTTCATGGGTTGGAATATTTTTACCTATAAAATTTGCTCCTATTGGCAATTCTCTATGTCCCCGATCCACCATAACAGCCAATTGAATTTTAGAGGCTCTACCAAAACTATTCAACTCATCAAGAGCAGCCCTGATCGTCCTACCTGTGTATAAGACATCATCAACCAGAACAACTATTTTACCATCAATAGAAAATGGAATGTTTGTGCTTTTGATCTTTGGCATAATCAATCTTTCTCTAAAGTCATCTCTATGAAAGGTAATATCTAAAGAACCAATAATTGGTTTATTTTTACTTAACTTTAAAATTTTTTTCTGTATCCTGTGAGATAAAGGAACACCTCTATTATGAATCCCAACTAAGACAATATTTTTAGAATTATTATTTTCCTCTAAAATTTCATGGCTCATTCTTGCTAGAGAACGATTAATACTTGAAGAGTCCATTAACCTTTTCATATTACCTTTTAATTCACTATTAGAGGTCTAGAATAAGAGGTTTAATATTTGAAATCATCACTGTTATCGGATATATGAGACTTTAACCTAGTGAAAAATTATAAAAAATCTACATGTATACCAAGTTACAAATAATATTGGCGGCCTCTCTGACTTTAAGTTGGTCCATATCAACTTTTAGATCGATATTTTCTTTTTTAAACCAATGTTTTTGTTTTTTTGATAATTGATTGGTTTTTTGTAAAATATTTATTTCTAAACTTTTGTAATCCAAAAGACCATTTAAATAATCTATAATTTGATTATAGCCGATTGAGTTTAATGCTGAAAATGTAAATCCTGATTTTTTTTGTAAAAGAAGTAAGTTTCTGACTTCATCAATCCATCCCTCTTGCAACATCTTTTTAGTTCTTGCTGATATCCTACTTGATAATTTATTCTTATTTCTAAATAAATAGATTGTAAACATTTTTGAGCCCAAGTTGTCTTTTTTTTGATTTTTAAAGTGATGACTGGGACCCTTCCCTGTTATTTCAAATATTTCTAGTGCTCTTACTAATCTCTTTTTATTATTGATATGCACAATTTCAGCATATTCTAAATCAATTTTTTTCAATCTTTTTAATAGAGCTTCTGGATGCCTATCATAAGCTTTTTCTAATTTTTTTCGAATTTCTTTATCAGATTTACTTTTATTAAATAGACCAAAATATAATGATCTAAAATATAGACCTGATCCTCCGCAAATTATTGGTACATTATTTCTAGATTTTATCTCTAGAATCTTATTTTTAACCATTTCAGTATATTGGCCAGCTGAAATTGTATATTTTGGATCCCGAATTCCTATTAAATGGTGAGGAACTCTTTCTAGATCATCACTACTTGGTTGCGCAGTTCCAATATTCATAAACTTGTAAATTTGCCTAGAGTCTAAACCAATTATTTCTCCATTAACTAGTTTTGCAATCTCAATTGATAAACTGGTTTTACCGCTTGCAGTAGGACCAATAATGGTTAGTATTTTATTCAAACTAAAGCTAATTTTTTTTTACCATGGTAATTGATTTAGATCAATATTCCCACCGGTTAAAACTATTCCAATATTCTGATTTCTAAAATTTGATTTGTTACTGATAACAGCTGCTAAAGCTATTGAGCATGATGGCTCCACAATTATTTTGAGTCTATTTAGAATCAATTTTAAACTTTTTATAATATCATCTTCTGAAACAACAATTATACCATCTACTAATTCTTGGATAATTGGAAAAGTAATTGATCCAATTTGAGCCCTTAAACCATCACAAACAGTATTTGTTGTTATATTTGTCTCTATCTTACCAGATTGTATAGATCTAAATGTATCATCCGCTTCTGATGGTTCTGCTCCAAAAATTTTTATCGACGGATTTATTTTTTTAACATATGATAATACACCACTTAGCAAGCCGCCACCGCTTACAGGGACAACTATAGCATCTAGATTAGGAATATCTTCAATAAACTCTTTACCAATTGTTGATTGTCCTAAAATTATATGTTTATTATCGTATGGGTGAATTACCTCAACATCCCCCATTGTTTTTAATTTAGTTAATGCCCTCTCTCGAGATTGATTACTTGGATTACACCATACAACTCTACCCCCATTTCGTATAACATTATTTACTTTAATTTTTGAGGTGTTTTTTGGCATTACAACAATTGTTGAGCCATTTCTCTTGGAGACGGCCATCGAAAGCGCAGCACCATGGTTTCCCGATGATACAGTTACAATATCTCCCTTAAAACTTTTTGCACTTAATTGCAGAACTGCATTTGTTGCACCTCTAATTTTGAATGAACCAGATTTTTGAAAATTCTCTGATTTAAAGTACAAATTAGCAGAAGTCAACTTGTTCAGACTTTCGCTAGTTAAAACAGGCGTCCTGTGAATGTATGGCCTTATCCTATCATGGGCTCTTTTCATTTCACTTATTAACATAAAACGTTTGTACTTTTTAATTAGTTTAATTTTTAAATCGTATATGTCAACCTTTTGGTCTTTCAAACCTACTATCTAGTTCATCTATTGACATTTTAATAATAATAGGTCTCCCATGCGGACAATAATATGGATGTTTTGTTAAAAACAATCTATTGACAAGCTCTTGCATTTCTTGCTTAGTCAGAGAATCTCCTGCTTTTATAGCAGCTTTACATGAGAACATAGCCGCCAAATCTTCTTGAAAGGAGCTATATTGTTTTTTTTGAGATGAAAAGTTATCTAAAATTTCTCTAATTATTACTTTTTCACTTCCCAGAGCCATATCAGTTGGTATTGCTTCAATTCTAATAGTTGTTTCAGATTCCTTTTTCATTTTAAAACCAATTTTTTCGAGATAAGGTAAGATATCAAGCAATCTATCAATATCATTCAATGAGAAGCTGATACTTTCAGGAAATAAAACTGTTTGAGATGACATTGAAGTTGACTCAAAAGCTTTAAGTGCATCTTCATAGAGTATCCGCTCATGAGCAACATGTTGATCAATTATTACTAAACCACTATTTATTTCAGAAAGAATGTATTTTCGATGAATTTGCCATATGTTTTCTGTAGCAATTGGTTCACTTTGATTTGTTTTTATTTCAGCCAACTTTGAAACATATGTTTTTGCTCGCTCTAATTTCTTTTGAACTGGTGTGACCATATCAGAAATTTTTAAATCTAAGGAATCTTGAAAAACAGATTGATTCTTTATATTTTTTTCAATTTTAAATAAAGGCCTATCGTTTAAACCATTTAGATCCATTTTTTGAGGTTTAAAAGCAGGATTACTAAAATTTGGTATAGTATCTAAGATAGTTCCTAAAGAATCTCTAATTCCAGCTTTTAGAACACTAAAAACTCTCCACTCATCAATGAAGCGTACTTCTGTTTTCATCGGATGAATATTGACATCGACTTGATCAGGTGGCATTTTTATGTTTATTAAAAAAAACGGATATTCCCCGCGTTTTATTAATGATTCATAGGCATTATAAACTGCTTTATTAATTAATTTATCCTTTATGAATCTATTGTTTACAAAAAGATATTGCTCACCTGGTCTTTTTCTAATGAGGTTTAAATTTCCAATGAATCCAGAAAAAATATAATCTTCCTTAACTAAATTTACAGGCAATAGGTTTGATGAATATGTTGGATCCATCAAATTATTAATTCTATCCTCTAAATTTTCCCTTTGGACATGAAAAATAGTTCTATTATCTGAGATAATCCGAAAGACTTTATCAGGAAAAGCTAACCCGTATCTTCGCACTACTTCTATTATTTTCCTGAGTTCAGTTCTTGGTGTTTTAAGAAATTTTTTACGAACGGGAGTATTAAAAAATAAGTTTTGAATAGTTACTTCAGTTCCTCCGATTTTAGCATGGGGCTGAACGTCTTTGGAAATGCCTCCTGTTACATTAAGTTTGTAACCATCGTATTCTTTATTATTTGATATAACTTGTAGATCACAAACTGATGCGATACTAGATAGAGCCTCACCTCGAAATCCTAAAGTCTCAATGTTATAGAGATCATTTAAATTATTAATTTTACTTGTGTTAAACCTTAATATTGATAAAGGTAAATCATCCCTCATAATTCCATCACCATTATCTCTGACTTGGATTAACTGATGTCCACCTTTCTCAACAATAACTGAAATATCATTTGCATTTGCATCAATACTATTTTCGATCAATTCTTTTACAACTGATGCTGGATTTTCAACAACCTCGCCTGCTGCAATTTTATTCCTTAAGTCTTCTGAAAGTGCTTTTATCAATGTATTAACTTTTGATTAAACTAATAACTTTTTTATAAATCATCACTGATATCTTTTCAGCACTCTGAACAATACTATCTGCTTCTTTCAACCTATTATCGCAATATATTTTATCCTCTATTGATGAAGTATTAATCAATACGTTCAAATACGCTCCCCTGACGCTTGATACTGCAAGCTCACTAGCTACACCTAAATCAGATACAGAATTAGGATTGCAGACTTTTACTAATTCAGATGATAATTCTAAAATTCTAAGAGAAAGGTTTGCTGTTTTAAGCGGAATTTCTAGAGCATTTTTGTTTGCCATTAAAATTTGATCTCTTTTGTACATCGTCTCTTTTTTTGTTGAGTTGGGCAGACGATTCGCATCTACAACTGCATTAAAAGCATTAGTATCCTCATCTATTAATCTAGACAATTTTTTTTTTAATAATTGAGAACCCTCACCCCATTCATTATACAGATTTCTATTTTTGATTAGCTCTTTTTTGTCATAGCTTAATGCTGAAACCATCGAGATCAATGAAGCACTCAATGCACCTGCTAACGCAGATACTGTCCCTCCTCCAGGAGCAGGACTATTTCTAGACAGTTCATTAATGAAATCAATATTTTTCATAGAAATCAAATTTCTCTTTTGTTTTTTAATAGCATATTCAATGATTTTTTCATTTTTATTAAATTTAACAAGATTATTAAGGCCTAATGATTGAACCGCCGTTTCAATAATATCTGTTTCAGGCAATCCAGTTGGTCGCTGTTGCTTTTGCAAATAATATTTTCCAGCTATTATTAATGCATCCAAAGGAATTAATCCTACTATTTCACTGCCAGTTACTATGAGGCCTCTTTCATTTGCTAATTTATTAGCCTCATCATAAACTTCATGAATAGTAGAAACCTTATAATTATTTAGATTTATCGAAATTTGTGCTTGATCAAACTTTGTAACAAACCACCCTATTCCTTTAACATCTTTAAATTTTCCAGGCACTTTTACAGCTTTACCAAATTCATCCCTAACAATTTCACCATCCAACAAATTTTTTGAAAGTGGATTAGGCACTCGTTTACTCCTACCTATCTCTCTGAGTTCGAATGCGATATCGGTAGCGATTCTTGGATTTCTGGTGTTTAAATTTATGTTATATGCTATTAAAAAATCACGGCAACCAACAATTGTAGCACCATTAAAGTGATTCATTTTTGAAGGGCCAAAATCTGGAATCCACTCTTTACTAGATAGCTTTTTCTCTAAGCCCTCATATTCACCTAGCCTTATATCTGGCAATTTTTTCCTGAAAGACAAATTAGAAGATTTTTCATAGAGATATACAGGAATTCCTAGCTTCTCGCCTATCCTTTTTCCTAATTCTAGTGATAGTTTTATGCACTCTTCCTCACTTACATTTTTTATCGGAATTAAAGGGCAAACATCTGTAGAACCGATTCGCGGATGAGTTCCTGCATGCTTACGCATATCTATAATTTTAGACGCTTTTTTTATTCCATTAAATACTCCCTTGAGCACTTCAGATGGTGACCCAATTATAGTGATAACTGTACGGTTGGTATCAAATCCCATATCAACATCTAAAATTAAAGCATCAGAGCTCTCCTTTATTGATGAAATAATTTCATCAATTTTACTTTTATTTCTACCCTCAGAAAAGTTTGGTACACATTCAATTAATCTCATTAAAGGATCGTCTCCGATAGGCTGTTTAAGTAATTAATTAAATATATTAATGCAAATAACGCGATAACATATTTTATTATAGGTCTTTTTTTATTTCTATTAAGGTTTAAGTTTTTAAAATATGTCATTACACTCCAGCAAACAAAAACATAAAGAAGTTAACAAATGGTCTCATTAAAAACCATATTATTGAAAATCCTGTTAAATAACCAAACAATATTAATCCAAACAAAACCTGGGGACCATATGATTGTATTTTTAAAGCAAGCTGAGGGTTATTTTTCATTAGATATCCAGAAAAAATCTGGGAACCATCTAATGGAGAAACTGGAATTAAATTAAAAATTGCTAGAGAAATATTAATGCTAGTAAAATAGTAAACCATTAAAAGTAAATTATCAGATAAAATAGGGTAGGGCCCTTGAAGACGAAACACTAAACCACTAATGAGGGCAAGCAGAAGATTGGAGACCGGACCTGCGGCAGCTATTTTCATCATATCACTTCTTGGTTTTTTAAGAAACCTAGGATCTACTGGTACAGGTTTAGCCCATCCAAAACCAACAAATAAGATCATTAATGAACCAAATAGATCTAAATGGGCCAATGGATTTAGGGTTAATCTACCTAACCTTGCTGCTGTATTATCACCACATTTATATGCCATCCAAGCATGCGCAAATTCATGGAACGATAGAGCAAACATTAATGTCGGTATCAATAAAACCAAAGCCTCTGCTGGTAGTCTAAATAACATATTTAGCTTCTTGGATGATGATTTTTATATACCGATTTAAGATAATTTTTATCCATATGAGTATAAATTTGAGTAGTAGAAATGTCGCTGTGACCTAAGAGAGCTTGTACAAACCTAAGATCAGCTCCTCCCTTTAAAAGGTGAGTAGCAAAAGAATGCCTAAAAGTATGGGGTTTAGGAGATATCCTTAAATTAAGATTAACAGTTGAGATTTTAATTATTTCATTTATAATTTGTCTTGTTAATCTTCTTCCACTTTTGCTTAAAAAAACTTCATCACTCTTTCTTTTTTTTGCATATTCAGGTCGATCAAAGGTTAAATATCTATTCAAATTTCTATAAGCTTTCCCTAATAATGGAACAAGTCTTTCCTTGCTACCTTTCCCAAGGATTTTTAAAAAACCTTCATTTTTAGAATCTTCTACTATTATGTTATTAATTTTTAATTCACAAACCTCACTCGTCCTTAAACCACATCCATATAGAAGATAAACTATTGCCAAATTCCTCTTTTTAAATTCGCTGTTGCCAAAAACAATTGAAATATTATTTAATATGCTCTCAATTTCCTCTACGTTTAAGTAATCTGGAATTTTTCTATTAATTTTTGGTAACTCAATATTTGAACTGGGATCTATTTTTGTAAAAGAACCTAAAAATAAATATTTATGAAAAATTTTAATTGAAGACATAGCTCTTCTGATGCTTTTCGGAGCAAGAGGTTTTTCTATTTTTGAAATTTTAGATTCTAAATTTGTGATATCGCTCATACTTTGTTTTTTTTCAATTCTCATTCTTAGTTCTGTAGTTATTTTTTTCTTCGCTTGCCCTTTGTAAAGATATGAGCCAGTTTTTGAGAGCAATCTTAGGTAAGAGCGAATATGAATTTTATCAATATACTTAACATTTTCAACATTGCACACCTCAAATAAAAAGGATAAATAATCATTTAATGATAATTTATAATTATAAATCGTATTAATAGATTTATTTTCAACTCTTAGTTGCAATAAAAATTGCTGAAGATAGGATTTCATTTATTAAAATTTCATTATTTTATGGTGAATAATTTTTTGAATAGCAAAACTAAATGTTATTTCATTTTCCAATGTACTGCATCTGCAATTTCGTTCATTATGGTGGATTCTGTTTCAATTATTGTCCCAGTAACAATTACAGAAGCACCAGCAATTACTTTTTCATTTACGATTTCGGGGCTAGACAAACCACCTCCAATAATTAGAGGAATGTTTAAAACATCTCTTACAGCCTCTATAATATTATTTCCCACTGGATATTTTGCACCGCTGCCAGCTTCTAAATAAATCATCTTTTTCCCTAGATATTGGCCAGCAAGCGCATGAGCAATTATAGCGTCTATCTTTTGCATTGGAAGCGGAATTGTGCCACTCATTACCTGAACCATTGACACAGAACCACCATCTATTAAAATATATCCTGTTGGTATAGTCTCTATTTCTAAATCTTTTACAATTGGAGCTGCTATTACTTGCTCGCCAATCAAATAGTGAGGATTTCTGCCAGAAATTATAGAAGTGAATAACATAGCATCAAAATATGGATTAATCTGATTTACACCACCTGGGAAAAGTATAATAGGTATTTTTGATTTATTTTTAATATCTCTTACACGTCGATTATATTCAGAATCCATAATTAGACTCCCACCAATAAAAAAGGCATCGACACCAGAATTATTGCCTGAATTAACAATTTTTTCTATTGCTTGATTGTTCTTTTTGTCGGGATCAATTAGAACAATGTAAGCCGCTCCTTTCTTATCAATAGTTTTTTTTAAATAGTTTAAAATCGACACTTATTTAATAAACTCTTCGTAAGATTTATGATCAATTAATTTTTCTTTCTCATCGATATCTAATGGAGAAATTTTTATCAGCCAACCATCTCCATATGGATCAGAATTTATTATTTCAGGATTATTTTCAATCTGATCATTTATGGATACAATCTTACCAGATATTGGTGCATATAATTCTGAGACTGTTTTAACCGCTTCAATTTCACCAAAAACATCACCCATTCTAACTACTGAACCCAATTCTGGAGTTTCGAAAAAAATTATGTCACCCAACTGACTTTGAGCATAATCTGTTATCCCAACTATCACATCTTCATTATTAAAATTTGCCCATTCATGTTCCTTTGTATAAAGCAATTTACTTGGAGTATCCATTCCTGCCTCTATTTAGTTTTATAATTAAATGTTTCTAGAAAACTTGTGTCAAATTCACCCGACTTAAATTTTTCATTTTGCATGATTTGCAATTGATATGGAATAGTTGTCTTCGGACCAGTAATTATACATTCTTCTAATGCTCGCTCCATCTTTTTTATAGCACCCTCTCTGTTTTTAGCATGAACAATTATCTTGCCGATCATTGAATCATATTGCGAAGGAATTTTATATCCAGCATAAGCATGAGTATCTAATCTCACTCCATTACCTCCTGGAATATGAAAACTAACAATTTCAGAGGGAAATGGCATGAATTTATTTTCTGGGTCTTCGGCATTAATTCTACACTCAATTGAATGGCCCCTTAGATTTATATTGAAAAATCTTTTTGGAATAGATAGTCCAAAGTGCATTTTTATTTGCTCTTTGATAAGATCTACTCCTGTAACCATTTCTGTAACGGGATGCTCAACTTGAATTCTGGTATTCATTTCCATAAAATAGAAGTTTTTATGTTTGTCCATGAGAAACTCCATAGTTCCAACTCCAACATAATTTACTGATTTAGCGCCCAGAACAGCTGCAGAACCAATTTCATCTCTTGTAGCCTGATCAACTAATGGAGAAGGTGATTCTTCAATTAATTTTTGATGCCGTCTTTGAATTGAACATTCTCGTTCCCCAAAATGAACAGTATTTCCATTTACATCTGCTAATATTTGCACCTCTATATGTCTAGGATTTTCAATAAATTTTTCTATATATATATCTCCATTGCCAAATGCAGATAGAGCTTCCTGGTTTGCTGATTTATATGCGCTAATTACCTCCGATTCTTGCTCCACATACCTCATTCCTCTTCCACCTCCTCCTGCTGAAGCCTTTAGCATTATAGGAAATCCCATTTCCTTTGCCTTATTCAAGGCATCTTGAGCTTCCCCTAATATACCATCACCTCCTGGAACTACTGGAACCCCAGCTAATTTCATTGTCTTTTTTGCTTTTGATTTATCACCAATAGAATCAATTATTTCAGGATTAGGTCCTATAAAAATAAAATTATTTTCTGAACAAATTTTTGAAAATTGAGCGGATTCTGATAAAAAACCATACCCAGGATGAATAGCATCTGCACCAGTTATCTCGCCTGCAGCAATTATATTTGGGATATTTAGATAACTATCGCTACTTAGCGGAGGTCCAATGCATACAGCTTCATCAGCAAATTTTACATGAAGAGATAATTCATCTGCAGTTGAATAAACTGCTACAGTTTTAATATTTAATTCTTTACATGCTCGAATAACTCTCAGAGCAATTTCTCCTCTATTGGCAATTAAAATTTTTTTAAACATATACTATGTGGGTTCGATAATAAATAAAGCTTGATTATATTCAACTGGCTCAGAATTTTTTACTAGAACATCAGTAATATGTCCATCATATTCAGATTCAATCTCGTTCATTATTTTCATTGCCTCTATTATGCACAGCGTTTGTCCTTTTTTTATTTTATCTCCTTTACTCACAAATGGAGGGTCATCAGGAGTTGGGGCAATATAGAATGTACCTGGCATTGGAGAAAGTAATTGTTCTCCTTTTATTTCTTTATTTTTATCATTTTCAGTATCATTTTTGGTTAGATCCTCTTTTTTAGAATCTAAAAGAATACTTTTACTCTTTTGGACTGGAATATCAGGGATTGTATTTGGTTTTTTTACTACTCTATATTTTCTACCCCAGAAACTAACCTCAATTTCATTTACATTTGAATTCTCCAAAATGTAAATAATTTCTTTCAACCTATTTTGCCACATTAAAAAAATCTCCAGTTTTAATCTTTTGATCTATCGGTATACTCACCAGTTCTTGTGTCAATCCTTATTTTATCTTTATTATTTATAAATAAAGGTACATTTATTTTCAAACCGGTTTCCATCATGGCCGGTTTTAAAGCACCTGTTGCTGTATTTCCTTTAAAACCAGGTTCCGTATCAGTTACAATCAATACAACATGGGCAGGTAACCTTATATCTAAAACTTCTTCCCCATCGAATAATAAATCAACGGTTTGTCCAGCTATTAAAAAGTTTTTCTTGTCATCTGATATATTTAAAGGAATATTAATTTGTTCATAGGTGTCATTATTCATAAAAATTAAAAAGTCGTCATCGCAGTATAGGTATTGAGCTGGTTTTGCCTCAACTGTGATAAACTTCAACTTGTGTCCTGAATTGAAAGTTTCATCAATTATTTTACCGCTTTGAATATCTTTTAGTTTTGTTCTAACAAATGCACCACCCTTTCCAGGTTTCACATGTTGGAAATTAATGACTTTCATTCGTTTATTTTTATGTAAAATAACAGAACCATTACGAATATTAGATGTATTTGCCATTTGAAACCTTTAAATAATTAAAATTGAAGTAGATAAATATACTGCTTCAATAGAATTATTCAAATGATGCCAGAGTCTTAATAAAAATTTTAATTGATACCTATAATTTCACTTAATAGATCACGATCATACTTTAATTGACTGTTATCTACAAGATCGTTCGCATATTTAATTTTATCAGCAGTCTTCAGAATGGATATTACTTTTGAAAAATAATCTTGTGTAATAGGTAATAGAGTTTGATTATCAATTATTTCCTTTGTTGTCATCTCTAAAACATGGATATAAAACTTTTCTTCTAAAAACTGTTTGAGTATTTTAGATAAATGTGAATAATATTTCCCTTGATCTGTTTCATTTTCTAAAATTTGCATTCTATTAATTGCGCGTTCTTTTGGGGTTTCTAAATAAAGATAGGATTTTTTTTCAAAATTTCCCTTTTCTCTATTTTTCCAAAAATAAAAGATAAAATAAATGGAAACAACTAAAAGGATAGATAAAAATATTAATTTTATTGGCCAAACAGGTTTAACTGGGACAGGATCAGCCATAGGTCTGAAATCAACATTACTTATATTATCTAAATTAGATTTCACATAGAATTCGTTTGATTTAACTTTTAATTTATAATCGAGGATTCCATTACTTTTGAGAACATCAATTGAATAATTTGGAGTAAAAAATGAACCAGTATCCCAACAAACTATTTCAAATTTTTTCCCAATTATTGTTTTATCTTTAAATATTGATTTTTGATCTGGTATGGATAAATTGTTATCAACATCCACTAAATCAGGAAAGTGTATATTTTTTTCTTTAACAATATTTGTTTCTATCGTCCAAGTTATAACGCCCCCTACACCAATAATATTGGTATCCAGCTTTGATTCAATAATAATGCTCTGAGAAAAAATAAAAAAAGGAAATAAAAGAATAAAACCGTACTTAATAGCGATTCCCTCGATTTTTAAAAAAGGAAATTAATGGCTGGATATAATCCTTTTGTGAATCTATTGAAATAACATCAAAGCCCATTTTATTTGATATTTTGTAAAAGTTGGATTGATTTTCAATTAGATATTTATGATGTTCATCTTTATGCCTCTTTGAAGATGAATCAAACCAAAAAGATTCATTTGTTTCTGGATCCTTAGCTTTAATTAAACCAACATCCGGAAAATAAAGCTCTGCAGGATCAAATATTTTAATTCCAATCAAGTCATGCTTTTTATTTAATACTTTTAGAGATTGCCAGTACCCAGTATCAATAAAGTCAGATATAATGAAAATTACGCTTTTTCTTTTTGCCACTTTTAATATGTAGCTGATAGCATTTTGAATGGAGGTTCCACTACTTTGAGGTTTGGTGCAAAGTAGTTCACGTATCAAACGAAGAACGTGGCTTTTACCCTTTTTAGGGATTAAATATCTTTCAATTTCATCAGAGAATAAAACAAGGCCTACTTTATCATTATTCTTTATGGCAGAAAATCCTAAAACAGAGGCTATCTCGATCCCTATATCATTTTTTAAATTATTTTCTGATCCAAAATAACCTGAACCTGAGATATCTACCATTAAATACACAGTTAACTCTCTTTCCTCTTCAAAAACCTTTACAAAAGGACTATTTGTTCTTGCAGTTACATTCCAATCTATGAACCTAATATCATCACCTGGTTGATATTCTCTAACTTCGGAAAAAGTCATACCTTTGCCTTTAAAAGCGGAATGATATTCACCGCCCATAATATTCTCAACCAGGTCTTTAGAGGTTATCTCAATGCGCTTAACTTTTTTTATTATATCATATGGGTCCATATTTTTATGGCACCTCTATTGATTCGAAAAGTCTATCAATAACATCATCACTTGACATTTCTTCAGCTTCAGCTTCATAGGTTAAAATGATTCTATGCCTAAGAACATCTTTACCAATAAACCTTATATCCTCAGGAGTTACATATCCACGTTTTTCTGTAAATGCCCTTGCTTTTGCAGCTTTTATCAAATTTATAGTAGCTCTTGGAGAAGCTCCAAAATCAATTATATTCTCTAATTCATCCAAGCCACTCTTTTTAGGTTCGCGTGTAGCTGAGATAAGGTTTAAAACATAATCCTCAATTTTTGAATCCACATAGATAGATTCTGAAACCGATTGTGCTTCCAAAATAACCTTTGGATCAACTATTGAGTCTATTGCAGAGGTTACACTACTATTTGTATTATTACGTAATATCAACCTCTCCGACTCAAAATTGGGATAGGTAACAACAAGTTTGAACATAAACCTATCAACCTGAGCTTCTGGAAGAGGGTAGGTACCTTCTTGTTCAATGGGATTTTGAGTAGCCATTACTAAAAATGGTTTATCCAGTTTAAAAGTATTTTCTCCAATTGTAATTTGTTTTTCCTGCATTGACTCTAAAAGAGAGCTTTGCACTTTTGCGGGCGATCTATTTATCTCATCAGCTAAAATAATGTTTGAAAAAATTGGACCTTTTCTTGTTTCAAATTTTCCAAGTTTTTGATTATAAATTAGTGTTCCTAATAAATCAGCAGGAAGCATATCTGGAGTAAATTGTATTCGCTGAAATTTAGTGTTTATCAATCTAGAAATAGTATTTACTAATAATGTTTTTCCCAAACCAGGAACACCTTCCAATAATATATGTCCATCGGCAAGGATAGCTATAATGATTTTATCAATCAGCTGATCTTGGCCTACAATGACCTTTCTGATATTTTTCCTCAATTGCTCAGTGAATTGAGATTTTTTAGTAACTACTTCATTAACTTTTGATAGGCTAAATTGTTCCATTATCTTACTAGGATGTGATGTGTTTCAAAACAGGTATCTCATCAATACCTTTCCCCAAATATTCAAGTTCAAATTTTACAGACGGAGCCAATTCATGATCTTTAAAATCTCTCACAAATTTTTCATATTCAATTTTTGCATTTTCTATATCATTTAGCACATTTGCATAAATATACCCTATCATGAATTGGGCATGGGGCTCCTGTAATGAACCTTTATGATTGTTAATTACTTTTCTATACTCTTGAATAGCTATTTCAAAATCACGAAAGTCATTCATGTATAAATCACCTAACATATACTGGCCCTTTGGAGTGAGCTCATTTTTTGGATAATTATCAATTAGATACATTAGATGGTTTACGGATTCTTTCAATTTTTTCTTCTTCCTGAGAGATTCTGCTTTATCAACTAAAAACTTTGGAAAATAATCAATCTCTCGCTGAGCTTGTTTTGCTTGCTTTGAATTTGGATAATTTTTAGTTGTTTTGCTCAATGCTTCATAACCACTTAAAATTTCGTCTTTCCAATTAAAATAGATAGATGAAACTTTATATTGTGCTTTGGAAGCCAGACTATCATTTGGATGCTTAAGTAAAAGGGTTTCTAGGTTCAAAATAGCTTCATCTGCGTTATCCAACTTTAAATTATTTTCTGCAAGATCAAATAATTCTTTTGGAGATTTAGAACAACTAAGTATAAAGAAAGCTACTAGTATTAAACAAAACTGATTGATTTTCATTTTATTACCTCATAAAAAGTCGTTTAAATTAGTAATGTAATATAAAGACAAAAAGCTTTAGTCTTTTTTTATGTTAAAAAAATTAAAATGTTCCTAAAAATTCAAAAAAGATTTTGAACTCCTAATTGAATCTTCCAAATTTCGGGATTTTTCGTTTGAAAAGCATAATCAATTCTTGCAGGTCCAAGTGGAGTTTGAATAGCTAATCCCATACCATTATTCCATTTTATTAATCCTAACTTTGTAGTTGAAATGTGATTTGACAATATTCCCCCATCAGCAAAAATGGTTATCCCAAGGAGTTTATTTATCGGGTATCTATACTCACAGTTAATCATAAATCGATTAATTTTTCCAACTGGCTCATTGCTATTTGTTTGTTCAAACCTAAGTACATCCCAGCCTCTCATTGATGTGCTCCCACCTAGATAAAATTTTTCATATGAATAATCTAGATCATTATTATTCCATCCTATTAAACTACCAATCTTCAATCTCGTAGCTAGAACTGATTGATTTTTAATCATTTTATAGAATTGAAAATTAAAATCAATTTTTAAATAGTCTCTCCCTCCGCCAAATCCGGCAAGCTTAAGAATGCTAGATGCTAAATATCCTCTTCGCGTGAAGATAGGATCATCTTTCTTATCATAATTTACTTTTATGGAAACCGCTCTTTGCTCAATCTGATCTTTTTTTTCAGAAGCATCACTAAATGATTCTAGAATCGATTTTGTTTCAATAAATGAACGATTATCAAAATTTAAATGTTGAGAAAGGTTTAAACCTCTTCTCTCAAGTAACTTTAAGGATTTTTTATTCAAGTTTTGATCTTCCCAATTATCAAAGAATGTCTCATAATAAGCGGTAATTTTTGTTGGAAAACGTATTCCTAAAAACCAATTACTTGATAAACTGACATCATATCTTATTCTAGGTATAATAAATTCCTCTTCTACAGGGATTCCAGCAAGTAATTTAGTAGAAAATTGGGTCGGAGAGTTAAAGAATGATCGGTTCCTCCATTCTGTCGTTACACTTATTGCAGGAATAGGCTCTGCCCCATCTGCAAATTGAATTGGGTCATACCCTCCAATTGAGTTCCACTCTCTCTGCTTATAATTATCTAACTCAACTACCATATTTACCAAAGAATCCGAATTTATGACCTTAACTGGAACAATATTTACAAGAGAAAAAACATTCATTTCTCTTAATCTCCTTGTTGAAATATCAACTTTTCTTTTGGAAAATAGTTCATCATCGCCATAAATAAGTTCTCGAATAATTAAACTAGTATCAATATCTCCATTATTTTCTATGTAAGTATTTTTAACATAGATATTTTTTCCTTCATTAATTTTAATATTAACTTGCACTGAATCTAAAATCTGATCTTCAATAATAATTTCCATGAATAGTTTCCCTAATTCATGATATTCATTTTCAATCTGATATAAATTATCATTAATAAGTACAGGGTTGTATGGATTTCCAACTTTTAATCCTAAAATTTTTTTTATCTTATGATCGTTTATTAGTTTATTTCCATCAACATTAACTTTTGATAAATAGTACCTTTTCCCCTCTATTATATCATATTTGATATCAACAGAATTTTTTTCATTTTCATAAGAATTTTTTATTTCAACATCTAAGAATCCTTTAGAATGGTAATAGTTTTTTAAAGTAAGAGCGTCAAGTTTTAATAATCGAGGATTAAATTTAGGTCTTCTAAAAAAGAAATTGGGAGGTCTTTGTCTAACTAGATACAATATTTCATTCAGAGATACATTTTCATTTCCATTCAGCTGAATAGATCTAATAAAACTATTGTCTGGTTCCGATAAAACTTTCGAGATTAAAATAAGAAAAATAGTGAAGGCTTTAATCATCAAATACAAAGTTAATAAGCATACCTGTAACGATATTTAAGGTTTAATTTACCAGATTCATCTATATTCCCAACGACAGAGAAATGTTTATTTAATTTATACTCAACTCCAATTGCAGATTGATTTAATGAGAAAGATCTTCTGTAAGATAAATTTAAAAAAGTTTTATCCCCAATTTTTCGCATTGCTGTTAATTCAAAATTTTCATTGCTACCTTGCAATAATCCCATAGCACCAGATATATTAATATCATCTATATAATTCATAACTCCACCACTTGATTCTTTTAGATTTTTCTCTAATTGATTTTCGAGTAATGATCCTAAAAATGAAACAGTTTGATTGCCAAAACCTACTGAGGTCCATTCTTGGTCTTCTATCCTTTTACCCCATGTAAGTAATTCTAAGATATCACTTTCAGAAAATCCACTCTCAGATTCCAGTATAATGTCAAGATTCTCAACCTTTCCTTTAACGCGTAAATTAATTCTTTCATCATCTATCATTGTTGAAGCAGAGGCATCAATGAAAGGATTAAAACCTTTGTTATCAAAATTAACGATCCCTTGCAGGTTACTAAAGCTATCTTTATATGAAAATATACTACCATCTTCTACAAAGATTTGACCTCCGAAATCAATTTCTTGGCTGCCTAGTTGATTTAAACTTAACTCTCCAAGGATTTTAGCGTCAACTTGGGAATTTTGAAAATAAGACTCTCCTCTTATAGGTATTACAAGTTTATAAGCAAATATAATACCTTTCTCATCTGATATAGCGGTGCCTAGCTCCTCATTTGAAAACTCATAAAATACTCTTACATCGTTTGCTTCGATTTTACCTGCTATATTAATCGTATCCCTACCAACTATAGCCAAATCTAACTTACTCTCACCATCTATATCCAAGTAAAGAGTTTTAAAAGAAACTTCATCAGATTTTACTTTAAGATCGTAAAATGGTTCAAAAAACTTTGAAAAGTCAATTCCACCTTCTATTTTAACATTGCTTCTGGTTAGGTCTAATTTCCTTTCGTATTTCCTGTAAATATTTCCAACTAAGTTCTTAATAGTTAATTTATTATTCGTCATTTCTGAAATCATATTTATATCAGTTATTGGATCATTCAGGAATAAGGTGTGTGCAGTACCGTTTTTTATAGATATTGATCCATTTCGAATTAAGTTATCAATTGGCCCGTTTAATTCAAGATCAATTCTAATATTTCCATTAATTGAATCTAATTCAGGTAAATATGGACTCAAGAAGTATAATTTATTTAAATCTCCTTTAACCTTAAAATTAAAAGAATCACTTGATGTAAAATTTCCAAAACTTTTGGATGAAAGGTTCAAATCAATTGGAATATCACCTAAACCAACAACACTATTACCTTTGGTGTTTGCTTGAACATTCTGAATATGTAAAAATTCACCATCGTATGAGCCCACGCTTTTTACATTACCCAATTCAATTATATCAAAGATACTATTTTCAATATCAATTTCATATTTATACTTAGTTCTATCTCTTTCGCCGCTCATAGTTAAGATACCACTAGCATTTCCTTCAACATTAAAGAAATTTGGTATAAATCTATGGACAAATTTGATAGGTAAGTTTGTAAAGTTCGTTTCAAGCATAATACTATTTTTTTTTGATGTATAATTATTTAACGGAAGGATACCGTTTATTTCAATAGCCATCAAACTCCTCTCTGTCATTGAAAAATCATCAAGATGAAGTACTCCATCTTTGTATAAAAGCGAAATTACCATTTCATCAAATGATTCCTCCATGTAAATCCCATCCTTCAAACTAATGTCAACATCCAAGTCATATTTTAAATCAGATGGTCTAATCCATACTTCACCAAAGATTAATCCTGATAATTTTAACCTCTTGTCTTCAATAAAGTTTGTTAAAACCATTGCATCAAAATTCGACATTTTTAAGTGGCCTTCAAAACTTCCATTGTATGATATATAACCTTGAAGAACTCCATCATTAATATGGAGCTCAAATGGACTAATTGTATAATCAGAATCATTTCTAGAAAATTTTATAGGACTCGTATTGACTAGATAATTACTGTCATATGCTATTTGTAATCGATCAATTTTATAATCTTTTTTTCCATCAAAAGACCCCGTCAATTGGACAAAATCTTTTCCATTCTTAAAATTAAAATTATCAATAATAAAGTCATTATTCTTAATTTGAGCACTAAGCATTCCATTTTCAAATTCAAAATCTCTCCATGTCCCATTTTCTGCACTGACATCTAAGTATCCAATTGTAGAACCATCTAAAACATCTATCTTTGAACTGAAAACAATAGTTTTTACATTAAAGTCATTAATGATAACGTCATCTCCAAGCAGCTCTGCGATTACGGATGGATTTTTTAAATCACCACGTATAATTAATCGACCTGTTGCTAGTCCGGAAACAAAATCTCCAACTAAAAAACTATTTACTAGTTGGATCTCTGCTTTTTCCAGATCAGTTAGCACATCAACAGTATTACTCTGAAAATTAATGCTTCCATCCAAGGTAAGATAATTATCATCAATCATTAATAGCACTTGATCATTTGTTGTTAAAATACTGTCCTTATATGCAAATTGGCCATGAACAGAAATTTCACCTTGCTTGAATAATCTATTTTCTTCAACTTCAAGTGTAAGATCTATCTGATCTAATGATCCAGATTCAGTGATTAGACCATCAATAATTAATAGTCCGGACAATTCTGTTGGTTTTTGTTCAATCATAAAATTGCTCAAATCTAATTTTTCAAGATTCATATACAAATTAATATAATCTTGTCTGTTCCAAATTCCTGTAATATTAAGTTCAGAATTCTCTCCACTGAGCGCCATTTTGTCTATCATCCAAGATTTACTTTTATTTAACAAAGAAAATTCCCCTTTCATTTCAAGGCCAAGTTCATTTTTCAAAGTAATCATACCATTAAATTCATGAAAATCAGTTTCAAAATCTAACATGCCATCGAATTCAGAAAATTTATTTTTGAATGGTGTTTTTAGAAATAATTCTTTTGGTATTTCAACGTTATTCACATTTAAACGCCCATAAAGTTTAGATAAACTTCTATCATATTTAGCGTTTCCATTTATAAAAATATCACCCAACCTACCACTAACACTTTTCAGAACATAATTTTTGTTACTATATTGAAAGGTAAGATCTTTAAACTGCAATGGTAGTTGGGAATTGTCTTGTTCCATCCAAACATTAACCTTTTCGACATTTATCTGTTCTGAGTTGCTTCTATTAATTGACCCTAACAATTCAACTTTTGACTTGAGGTTTTTACCATTAAAGTCGAAGTTAAAATTTCCCAAAATTAGTAATTGTTTTATCTCAAACAAGTTTAGGAAACTATAATCTAAATCATCTAAGAATTTTTCCTCATTAGACTTACTTTTGAGATTTAAATCTATATTTTGGACTGTTAACATGTCCACAGTTGGCTTACTAAAAATTGTTTCAAAAACAGCTATATCAATAGTTAGTTTTTGAAACCTAATTATTTGTTCATCATCCTTAATAATAGAGATTTCATCAAGCAAGATTTTACTAAATATTGAACCTGAATGAGATTCGAAATTAATAGACCATTTATTATCTAATATATATGAATTGATTTTACTTAAAATGAAGTCTCGCGTAAAAACAAAATGCGTTATGATACCAACTGTCAAAAAGAATGAAACAACACCGATAATACATTTTTTGTAATTAAACATATACAGTATTTTACGGTTTTAGGCATTAATTCGAAAGATTCTTCGTGATAAAAAAAGCAAAGATTACGTTTTTTTTATCAGGAATTTTATTTAGTCTACGACTTCAAAGTCGGCATCTTCAATGTTGTCATTTTTACTCTTTTTCTCTGACGAAGTTTTACTCTGATGTTCTTGCTTTTTACTTTGATTATTGTTTCCACTACTTTGCATCTTAGATGCAATAGCAGCCCATGAAGCATTTAATTTTTCCATATTAGATTTGATATCATCAAGGTTATTTGCGTTTTTCACTTTTTTTAAATCTTCAACTTTTGCATTCAATTCGGATAGGTCAGATTTACCAATCTTATCTCCATTTTCCTTGATATTCTTTTCGGTTTCATAAATCAAATGTTCAGCTTGGTTTTGTAAATCAATCCTTTCTCTTTTCTCTTTGTCGGCACCTTCATTTTTTTTCGCATCATTAACCATTTTTTCAATGTCTTTTTCTGACAGACCACTTGAGGCTTCGATTCTGATGCTTTGCTCTTTTCCTGTTGTTTTATCCTTGGCATTAACATTTAATATTCCATTCGCATCAATGTCAAATGTAACCTCAATTTGAGGAACACCTCGCGGAGAAGGGGGTATGTCTGAAAGGTGAAATCTACCAATGGTCTTGTTGTCCTGAGCCAATTCTCTTTCACCTTGAAGAACATGTATTTCGACCGAAGTTTGATTATCTGCGGCCGTGCTAAAAACCTGGGATTTTTTGGTTGGAATGGTAGTGTTCCTCTCGATTAACTTAGTAGAAACGCTACCTAGTGTCTCAATACCTAAAGAAAGTGGAGTTACATCGAGTAACAATATATCATCAACATCTCCAGATAGGACACCACCCTGGATAGCAGCTCCTAACGCAACAACTTCGTCTGGATTTACACTTTTATTGGGCTCCTTCCCAAAAATTTCTTTTACTTTTTGTTGAATTTTTGGTATTCTTGTTGAGCCACCAACTAGTATAACCTCATTTATTTCTGATTTGTCAAGGCCTGCATCCTTAAGGGCTTGAACACATGGATTAACTGTTCTTTTTACAAGATCATTAACTAAATCTTCAAATTTTGCTAATGTTAGATTTAAATTTAGATGTTTCGGACCAGAAGAATCTGCTGTTATGAAAGGAAGATTTATATCGGTTTGTTTTGATGTAGATAATTCTTTTTTGGCTGTTTCTGCAGCCTCCTTCAACCTTTGGAGCGCCATAGGATCCTTCCTTAAATCTATAGCATCAGAATTTTTAAATTCGTTTGCCATCCAATCAATTATTTTTTGATCAAAATCATCCCCACCTAAGTGACCATCTCCATTTGAAGATTTTACCTCAAAAACTCCATCACCAAGTTCTAGAATTGACACATCAAACGTTCCTCCGCCAAGATCAAAGACCGCAATTTTCTCATCCTTTTTTTTATCTAAACCGTAAGCAAGTGATGCGGCAGTGGGCTCATTAATAATCCTTCTTATATTTAAACCTGAAATTTTTCCTGCATCCTTGGTTGCCTGTCTTTGAGAATCATTAAAATATGCAGGTACTGTCACCACTGCATCGGTAACTTTTGTACCCAAATACTCTTCTGCTTGTTGTTTAAGTTTCTGTAAAATCATTGCAGATATTTCTGGGGGGGTGTATTCTTTATCATTTGCATTAACCACACACGCATTCTTTGAATTTTTGCTCACTTTGTATGGAACTTCAGAAATTTCCGTATTCACCTCATTAAACATTCTACCCATAAACCTCTTGATTGAAAAAATGGTATTTTGAGGGTTTGTTACAGCTTGCCTTTTTGCAGCTTGACCAACTAATCTTTCACCTTCTTTTGCAAAACCTACAATAGATGGAGTGGTCCTACCACCCTCTGGATTGGTAATTACAGTTGGTTCACCACCTTCTAGTACCGCAACACAAGAGTTGGTTGTTCCAAGATCAATACCTATAATTTTTGACATTTATACTCCTTAACTAAACTACACATTCATTATCTTACTAAAGCGTTACAACTAACGTACCATTTATATGAATGGTACATTTTGGCAGAGAAATAAGTTTATTTGAGTCTATTATGCATTTGTTTGAAAAAACCTAAGCCGGTTTGAGATCATTATATTTTAGGATCTTAAAGTCTAAATTTGAATCTTTTAGACAAACTTTAATAGTAGAATTTTGTTCCAAATGTCCACTCATAAATAAGTTTGTAATTTTATTTTCTATTTGATCTTTTATTGTTCTCGTTAAGTGCCTTACTCCATACTTAGAGCTATATCCCTTATTAGCAATTAAATTTTTAGCTCCTCTATTTAAGATAACTAGGAGATTATGTTTTTTCAAAGTATTATTTAATTTTTGTATTCGAATGTCAATTATTTTGTAAACATCTTTTTTTGAAAGTGAATTAAAAATAATTTTATCATCAATTCTATTTATAAATTCTATTGGAAAAACTTTCTCTACTTTTTCTCTAATATTTTGCTTTAGATTTGAATAAACCTTATTATTATCAGAGTTGATAAATCCATAATTTTTATTTGAAAACTTATCTGTTCCTAAATTAGATGTCATAATAATAATGGAGTTCTTAAAGTTAACTTTTTTCCCCGAGGAATCAGTTAAAATACCTTCGTCGAAAACCTGCAGAAAAATATTAAATAAAGATGGATGAGCCTTTTCTATTTCATCAAGTAGTATCAAAGAGTGGGGGTTTCTCCTAATTTTTTCAGTTAATTCACCTCCTCTATCATAACCAATATAACCTGGAGGAGAGCCAATAAGTCTAGAAATTGTAAATTGTTCACTAAACTCAGACATATCAACCTTTATGATAGAATCTTTTTTTATGTAAACATGCTTTGCAAAGACTTTCGCTAACTCAGTTTTACCTACACCAGTTGGACCTAAAAATAAAAATATACCGACAGGCTGATTTGGATTATTAAATCCCAACTTCTCTAATTGGACCGATTTAACTAAAGCATTAATTGCATCGTCTTGACCAACAATCTCTTTTTTGAGTCTATTATTTAATTTTGTCAATTTATTTTTTTGGCTTTTCTTTAACTTAGAAATAGGAATTTCTGTGATAATAGAAATTGTATGCGCTATATCATCGGCCCCTATATTTTTCACCTTTTTCTGTTCTTTTTCCTCCCACTTTTTATTCTGCATATCTAATTTTGCTGTCATCTTTTTTTCTTTATCTCTAATGATAGCAGCCTGCTCAAATAATTGTTCTCTTACTCTTTGCTCTTTCTCCTTTTTCAATCTAAATATACTTTTCTCTATTTCTGAAATTATTTTAGGAACTTTTTGATTTGACAATTGTACTCTAGCACCAACTTCATCTAAAATATCTATAGCTTTATCTGGTAAATTTCTATCAGAAATGTACCTTTCAGATAATTCTACACAAGCCTTAATAGCATCATCTGAATATTTTACTCGATGAAACTTTTCATATTTTGATTTTAGACCATGTAAAATACTGACAGATTGATCAAGGGTAGGTTCATCAACTAGTAATTTTTGAAATCTTCTTTCTAAAGCTCCATCATACTCTATGGAATTTTTATATTCATCAATAGTAGTTGCACCAATACAAAAAATCTCGCCTCGCGCAAGGGCTGGTTTAATCATATTGGACGCATCCATAGAACCAGATGAGCTTCCAGCACCGATAATAGTGTGAATCTCATCTATAAAAGTAATTACATTTTTGTTTTTCCTAACTTCTTCAAGAATGCTCTTGATCCTCTCTTCAAATTGTCCTCGATATTTTGTTCCTGAAACAATCAAAGCAAGATCTAATGATAGAATACGTTTATTATAAAGATTTCTTGGAACAGATTTCTTGATTATTTTGGTAGCTAAGCCCTCAACAATTGCGGTTTTCCCAACTCCGGGTTCTCCAATGAGAATTGGATTGCTTTTTTTTCTTCTAGACAAGATCTGAATTACTCTTTCAATCTCACTTTCTCTACCAATAACTGGATCAAGATCTCCCCGGAGAGAAAGATATGTCAAATCTCTTGAAAAATGATCTAAAGTGGGTGTTTTGGACTTAGATTCTTTATTTTTTGAAAATGACTTTTCCTTAAAATTAAATGAATCAGAAGTGATCATTTCGTTGATTGATTCATAGGAAAAAGAAAAGGAGTCCAATATATCATGAGCTATACCATCTGGCTCTCTTAGAAAAGCGAGCAAAAGATGTTCATCATCAGCAGTACTGAATCCTTTTGATGATGCTTCATGGTATGCATTTTTGATTATTCTCTCAGCTCTTCTAGTTAAAGGTAAATGACCAAGTGTTACCGTGCTCTTTGAAGTATTAATAAGATCCTCAATCATTTTAATAGTATGATCTAAATTGATGTTGTAAAAGTCAAAAATTTTATTAGAAAAGCCAGATTTCTCGCTCAGAAGACCAAGTAGCAAATGCTCTGATCCTACGTAACTATGGCCCATCCTAACTGCCTCTTCTCGAGATTTTTTAATTATGGTTTGAATTCTTTTTGAAAATTTTTCTCTCATAATTTAATTCCTAAGTCAAAACTCCATTTTCAAGTATTAATTTTTTATTACCAAAATCGGCTAATTCCTTATTATGGGTCGTTAAAATAATTGTCTGATTAAAATCAGAGTTGATTTTTTGAAATAATGAAACAAGTTTTTCAGAATTTTTTTTATCCAAATTTCCTGTTGGTTCATCTGCAAATAATATTAATGGTTCATTAATAATTGCTCTTGTTAAACATACCCTTGCCTTTTCTCCACCAGATAACTGACTTGGGTAATGATCCTTTCTTTTTAAAATGCCAAGGTATTCAAAAATATTCTCTACAGCACTTTTTTTATCATCTTTGTTGGCTATCCATGCAGGCATAAGAGCATTTTCTAAAGCAGTAAATTCAGGTAGCAGGTAGTGCGATTGAAAAACAAATCCAATTTTTTGATTTCTAATTTTGGAAAGATTCATGTCATTGAGTTTGCTAATATCAAGTGAATCAATTTTTACTTTTCCCTTGTCTGGTTGATCTAAAGTACTCATTATATTAAGAGCAGTTGATTTACCACAACCAGATTCACCAATTATGGTTATTACATCACCTTGATGTACCTTTATAGTAAAATTTGTAAGAACATTTAGCTTGTTCCTTCCATTGGCATAAGACTTATAAATTTCATTTGCTTCTAAAATTATTTTACCCACTGTAATATTTTTATTGTTGATATTTTGGAAATTTTACTACCTAAAATGTATGAAGTAATAGATGAAAATGTTAATGACAATATTAATGTTAAGAGAATATTTTTAAACTCTAGATCAACAGGTAAGTAACTGATGAAATATACTGTATCAGGTATTGAAATAAATTTATAAATACTTTGAAAAAAGATAATAATTATGCTCGATAGTGTCCCAAGACAAATTCCTATACCTGATAATTTTATGCCCATATAAAAGATTATTTTTCTAATTGATATTTTGGAAGCACCAAGAGCTTTAAGCAAAGCTATTTCTTTTAGATTTTGCAATGAATTTAATGATAGGTTCATAGCCAAATTAAAAGATGAAACAAGAAATATTAAGCTCAAAACTATGGTTGCACCAAGTTTCTCTAATTTCATCGCATCAACCAAAGATTTATTTAAATCTTCCCAAGACTCTATTTTAATATTTTGACCTAATTTAGAATAAAGCTTATTCTTAATCTCATTTAATACTAAATCATCATTAATCCGTATATCACAAAATTTATCCTTTAGTTTCCTTTTAAATAATTTTTTTCCATCGAATAAGGTTAAAAATATATACTTATTATCATAATCCATGACATTTGATGAAAATATACTACCTACAATCAATTTTCTCTTTATTGGTAAACCAAATCCAAGGTTTTGATCCAAAGGACTATATATTAAAATACTATCCCCAATATCCAAACCTAACCTCACTGCCAAATCTTTTCCTACCATTACTTCACCATTTTTTAATGGATTACCAATGTGTGAAATATCATACACTTTATCGAATTTGTTCATATTAATCGCTTTAAATGTCAAAACACTAGATTCATTTGAATACTCCATAATAGCTTTTCTTTCAATAAAAAGAGACGTTTCTAAGATATCTTCAAAATCATTTAATTTATTCTCATCATAAACCCCAGAAATACGTAAATCTCCTTCAAATCCTCTTAATTTATGTTTGATCAATTTTTCAAAACCATTCATTATTGATAATGCTGTAATTATAGAAAAACAACCAGCTGCCATTCCAAATACAGATAAAAATTTAGATACAAAAACAAGCGGATTTTTTGATTTTGAAAATGATATTGATATTATTTTTTCCCAACTCATAAATATTTAAGAACCTTATTTGGATGAAGTTCTGAAATGTATTTTGTTGGTAACCATGAGGAAAATATTGAAAAGAGAAAAACCGAAATTGTTATATATATATAAGTTAAAAAGTCAAAATAAAATGGAATTTGATCCATAAAGTATATATCAGAAGGTATAGGTAATAGCATAAATTTTGTTTGAAGAAAAATTATTATTAAGGCAATGATTCCGCCTAAAAAGCTTCCAAATAGACTGATTATGCCACCCTGGATTATAAAAATAAATCTTAGAACAATATTCTCCATACCTTGGGCTTTTAAAATCCCAATTTGAGTAGATTTTTCAATTATTATCATTGAAAGAGCAGATAAAACATTAATAAGACCCACTAAAGCTATTAAGCCAAACATAATATAAGCTGGCCATCGCTGTAAATTAATCCACTCAAATAACAATGAGTGCTTATCTATTGAACTCTCAAAGTAATAAGGGTAAGCAATTTGATTTTTAAAATTAGCATTTACATTCTCATTTAAAATAAACCCTGAAATATGATTCTTTGGATAATTAAAGAGCGATCGAGCTTCATTGATATTTACATACACTAATATATCATCATATTCTTGAATACCAGTTTCAAAAACATTTACTATTTTGAAGGGCTTAATTTTTGTATTGGTCCTGAAAGAGGGCTTTTGAAATGATTGGATATAAATTATATCACCAATTTCAGAATCTATTTTGGTCAAAATATTTTGACCAATTATTATTTCTCCAACGTTTAAGGAATCACTGCTAAAGCTATTAATAAAATCAGGTAATATTTCCAAACCCTCAACTAAAATCCCTTCCGCATGATTACCATAACGCAACATGCTAAAGCCTTGTACATACCGATTTAGTTTTAAAGATGAAGTATTTGTATTTTGGAAATCATCATTTGGATTAAAAGATTGATTAAATATATTGGTGATCCTTCCTTTTCCGATAATCAGATCCAACTTTTCTATTATTATTTTTTCAAAACCACTTATAATACTCGCGGTTAGCATTAGTGACGCAACTCCTATAGAAAGACCGCCAATTGCTAAAAAACTGGCATAATTTGAAAAGTTTTGCTTTTTATTTGAAAAAACATATCGTAATGCTAGTCTGAGACTAATTATCATATTTTTAGATTACTCTGATTTCAGTATTGGAAATAAAATCACATCTTTAATCCATCTATTTTCTGTTAATAGCATTGTTAATCTATCAATCCCAATTCCTACACCTCCAGTTGGTGGCATGCCGCATTCCATTGCTTCAATAAACTGCGTATCAATAGGTTGTGCTTCAACATCTCCCTCCGCTTTGAACCTGGCTTGCTCTTCAAAACGTTTTCTTTGATCAATTGGATCATTGAGTTCAGAAAATGAATTAGCAAATTCAGATCCTCCAATAAACAACTCAAATCTTTCAACCAAATTTCCTCTATTTTTACGATGTGCTTTAGCTAATGGAGAAATTACTTTTGGATAATCGATTATAAATGTTGGCTCTATCAATTTTGGCTCCACAAGGTTACTCATCAGATGATCTAGTAGTTGTCCTTTGTTTAAAGGATTTTTTGGTTCAATACCTTTTTCAATACAAACATTTTGTATTTCCGCTTCCGAACTATCCTCCAAATGATAACCCGTTTCTTTTTTTAATAACTCAAAATAACTAATTTTCTTGAATGGTCTGGTTAAGTCTATTTTTTTGTCTCCAATAGTAACTTTTTCTTTACCGATTGCTTTTGATGTTTTTGAAATAAGGTTTTCTACTATTTTCATACAATCGTTATAATCACAATAGGCTATGTAAAATTCCAACATAGTAAATTCTGGATTATGGCTTCTATCAACACCTTCATTTCTAAAGTCTTTTGAAATTTCATAGACCCGTTCAAAACCGCCAATGATTAATCTTTTTAGATATAGTTCATCAGCTATTCTTAAAAATAAATTTTGCTTTAAACTATTATGATACGTTGTGAATGGTCTAGCACTTGCTCCGCCATAGATTGGTTGTAAAATTGGAGTTTCCACCTCTAAAAATCCTAAGCCATCTAGAATATTTCTTAACTCTTTAATTATTAGAGACCTATTAATAAAAGTTTTTCGAATATCTGTATTTAAAATTAAATCTAAATGTCGATTTCTATATCTTTGTTCTTTATCTTTAAATCCATCAAATATTTTCCCATCCTTTTCCTTTACAATTGGTAAAGGTCGAATGCTTTTTGCTAAAATAGTCAATTCAGATGTGTTTATAGAAATTTCATTTGTCTTGGTTTTAAATACTTTACCAGACACGCCAACGATATCTCCAATATCAAGCAAGCTGAAATTTTTATAATTATTATCACCTATATTGTTTTGTTTTATAAAAATTTGAATTTTACCATTTTGGTCCATTATCTGAGCAAAAGAGGCTTTCCCCATTTTTCTGATTGCCATTAAACGGCCTGCAATTTTGATTGTTTTACCTTCCAAAATATTGAAATTATTGATTATTTCTAAACTCATATGCGAAGGTTCAAATTTATATGGGAATGGATTAACTCCATTTTCAACTAATTTTTTCAGTTTTTCTTTTCTGTGCTGAATTATTTGGTTTAAGCTTTTTTGTTCCTCTGCCATTATTCTTTTTCCCTGATTTCGTTGTTTATTGAATTTAAAAGATAAGCTCTAATAAATTGATTAATATTACCATCCATTATTGATTGTGTATTTCCTGTTTCATAATTAGTCCTGTGATCCTTTACCAATTGGTATGGATGAAACACATATGACCTTATTTGACTTCCCCATCCAATATCTAATTTTTGATTTTCAAGTTCCTTATTTTTTTCTTTTTCTTTATCTATTTCTAATTGATATAACCTCGCTTTCAATATTTTCATAGCTTGGCTCTTATTTTTATGCTGCGATCTTTCATTTTGACATTGAGAAACAATCCCTGTGGGCAAATGAGTTAACCTAACTGCAGAGTCTGTTTTATTGACATGCTGACCTCCCGCACCGCTGGCTCTATATGTATCAATTCTAAGATCACTTGGATTTATAATTATCTCAATATCCTCTGCAACAGCAGGGTAAACAAAGACCGATGCAAATGATGTATGTCTTCTGTTATTGGAATCAAAAGGAGATATACGAACCATCCTATGTACACCCATTTCAGATTTGATCAAGCCGTAGGCATTTTCACCTTTTAGTTCAAATGTAACCTCTTTTAGTCCTGCTTCATCTCCTGAGTGGAAATCTATTATCTTGAGAGAAAGATTTTCCATCTCAGCCCATCTCTTATACATTCTGTACAACATCTGGACCCAATCTTGACTTTCTGTTCCGCCAGCACCTGGGTGAATAGAAATGATAGCATTTTTAGAATCAGCAGAATTTCCAAGAGTTAATTTTAATTCAAGGTCTTCGATTTTGATGACGTAAAAGTCAAGCTCTTTTGATAACTCATTTAATTCAATATCCCCGCACTCTGCAAACTCTACTAAAATCTCCAAATCATCATGAATCTTTTTTAAATCTACCCAACTCTTTATTTCCTTTTCAATGATTGATATTTTTTTTAAACAATTAGATGCGCTTTGGCTGTCTTCCCAAAAGTTATTTTTTAAGGTCTTATCTTTTAACCTTTTTAAAGTTCGATTTTTTGACTCTAGGTCAAAGATACCTCCTCATCTCAAATTCTTTTAATTTTGCATTTTTAAACTTTTCTTTTAAATCAAATAGTTCCATTATAAAATTTACTACTTGTAATTTCTATCGCGCTATCATATAAATTATCTTAGTCCCCAGAAGAGATAAATAATCTTTCATTCAAATACCTTCTCAATGTCATTTCATCATGGTCTAAATGTGTAAAGCGACCATTTTCTGCAGTTAATATAGATCCTTTTTCTTCACTAACAATTATAACTATTGCATCAGATTCTTCCGAAATACCCAAAGCCGCTCTATGTCTTGTACCCATATCAGGTAAAATCATCTGACTCTCAGTTAAAGGAAGAATACATCCAGCCGCTTCAATAAGGGTATTCTGTAAAATGATTGCGCCGTCATGCATTGGGGATTCAGGATTGAATATTGAAATTACTAGTGGGGTAGATATTTCTGCTTTGAGTTGTATTCCTGCATCCTTGTAGGACCGCAGGCCTGTTTCTCTTTGAATAACAACTAGAGCTCCCCATTTTTTTTCAGATAAAGTTAGAGATGATTCTACAAGAGCCTCTACAGATCTGGTAGTACTCATCATGAAGATACCCTGGAAAAATTTTGTTTGCCCAACATGAATCAATAATCTTCTGATCTCTGGCTGGAAAAGAATTACAAAGGCAACTACCCAAACTGTTTGAAATTGATTAACAAGCCAAGACATCGCGCTTAATCCAAGGGAATTAAATAAAAAGGAAGCAATCAGTAATATTACCAAACCTATTAACATCTGACCTGCTCTGGTTTCTTTAAAATACTGATATACTTTGTAAAATATCCAAGTAACGAGTGAAATATCAATAACATCAACTAATGTCAACGATAAAAACCCTATTTGAAATAATTTCATTATTAAGATTTCATTATTTTTTCAATAATTTCCACTGATCTCTTTATTTTTTTTACATCATGAACTCTTAAAATACTTGCTCCATTCAGAATACAAAAAAGACTTGATGCTATTGTGCCCTCAATAACATCATTAGAGTTTGTTTTTAGAGTTTTTGTCAAAAAAGACTTTCTACTAGTTCCTACCAAAATAGGGTATCCTAAATGACAAAATTTATTAATATTTTTGAGTATAATGAAGTTTTGATCTAGACTTTTTCCAAAGCCTATTCCAGGATCTAGGATGATTTTATCATCTTTAATTCCATAAGATTTTGCTAGATCAATTTGAGTTTTAAAAAAAAAAGAAATCTCTGATATTAAATCAGTATAGTGAGTATTATCCTGCATATTTTCTGGTTTACCTCTCATATGCATAATAACTATCGGAACTTTCGTTTTTGATATTAGCGATGCCATTTTATCACAACCTTTTAGGCCTGTAATATCATTTACTAGATCAGCACCAAAATTTATTGCTTCTGATGCTACCTCAGATTTATATGTGTCAATTGAGATCAAGGTATCTGGAAAATTTTTCTTGATCAAGTTTACTACAGGAGTTACTCTCTTTAACTCTTCAGTTATAGTCACAGGTGAAGATCCGGGTCGTGATGATTCACCACCAATGTCAATAATATCTGCACCATTTTTTATTAAATTTTCAGCATGATTTAATGCATCGGAAGGTCTTAAAAAGTATCCACCATCACTAAACGAGTCAGGGGTTACATTTAATATACCCATAATTGTGGTTTTCTTGTTTAAACTTAGTGTAGATCTTTTTACATTATTAGAGTTGAAGATCTTTTCCAAGAAAAGTACTAATTTTTAAGTTTGGAAGATCTTGATTGGGTTATAGTTGATGTAACTTCTTTAGTTTTTTCATCACTGGTAGGTTTTTTTTGGTTACGTTTATTGGAGTTATATCTTCTGTTCGGGTTACTTTTTCTAGATCTTTTATTTTCGTTTAAGGGCCTAGTAAGTTTTTGTCCTTTTAAAATTAATTTTAGATCATCAGAATCGATGGTTTCATATTTAAGAAGCTCTTTGGCAATTCTTTGCAAGATTTCAATATTTTTTCTAAGTATTTCATCAGCTAGTCTTTGTGAGTCCCTAACAATTCTTGATATCTCTTCATCTATCATTCTAGCAGTAACTTCACTAAAGTCTCTTGTAGATTGAAAATCACGGCCTAAAAAAACTTCTTCATTTTTTTTACCAAAAGTCATCGGACCTAAAAGATCACTCATACCCCATTCAGTCACCATTTTTCTTGCAATTTGAGTTGCTTGTTCAATATCATTCCCTGCACCTGTTGTCATTTCGTTAAAAATAAGCATCTCAGCACTCCTTCCCCCCATAAGTATAGCAAGACGACCCTCAACAAATTCTCGAGTATATCCATGCTTTTCGTCCATTGGAAGCTGCATGGTAACTCCTAGGGCTCTACCCCTTGGAATGATCGTTATTTTGTGAACAGGGTCAGCACCTTTAGTTTTTATAGCAACCAGTGCATGACCTGCTTCATGAAATGCAGTAACCTCTTTCTCTTCTTTAGATAAAATCATACTTTTTCTCTGTACACCCATCATAACTTTATCCTTCGCTTCCTCAAAGTCTATCATGTCAATAGATTTTTTCCTTTTTCTTGCTGCTAATAAAGCTGCCTCATTAACAACATTAGCTATGTCTGCACCAACCATTCCAGGCGTACCTTTAGCTAATGATTCTAGATTAACCTTTCTGTGGTTAATTACCACTTTTTTTGTATGTACTTTTAAAATACCTAATCGACCTTTCAGGTCAGGAACATCAACAACTATTTGACGATCAAATCTTCCAGGTCTCAATAGAGCAGGATCCAAAACATCAGGCCTATTCGTTGCGGCGAGAACAATTACATTTTGAGAATTATCAAAACCATCCATTTCTACCAGTAATGCGTTTAAAGTTTGCTCTCTTTCATCATGACCACCTCCAATACCAGCTCCTCTTTGTCTACCAACTGCATCCATCTCATCTATAAAGACAATACAAGGACAGCTTTTTTTTGCTTGATCAAATAAGTCTCTGACCCTTGATGCACCAACCCCAACAAACATTTCAACAAAGTCTGCACCGCTTAAACTATAGAATGGAACGCCGGCTTCTCCAGCGACTGCTCTGGCCAACAGAGTTTTTCCGGTGCCTGGAGGACCAACTAGTAGTGCACCCTTAGGCACTTGAGCTCCTAAGCGTTGAAATCTTTTTGGAGTTTTTAAAAAATCAATCACTTCCTTTAGCTCTTCCTTTGCTTCCTCGCATCCAGCAACATCTTTGAAAGTAACCCTAGGCTGATCAGACGTCCATAATGCAGCTTTGCTTTTACCAAATTTAAATATACTGCCAACTCCACCTGCTCCTCCCTGCATTCGCCGGATCATAAAAAACCAGAAGCCTATTAATAGAATCCATGGCAGCATATTTAGCAGATAACCTGTCCAGTCAATGGATTCTTCCTTGAAGGTATATTCAACACCTGCACTATCCCATTCTTCTGTTATGGCCCTGTCTAAAAATGGAAGCTTCAGTTTAAAATGGGTTATATTATCTAGCGTTAGACCAGAGGAAGATTGGATTGATTTAGGTTGCTTAAACTCTCCGTAGAAGATTTCTCCTGTTATGACACCTTTAAGAATTTCTTTATTTTTTAAGTAGTTCTTGTAGTCTGAGAACTCAACCTCAACCTCTCTTTTGTTTGATTCAGTTAAAGTTCCGGATACGTAAACAGCAAAAAAGATGATCAACAACCAGACTAGACTAGTTTTACTCGCCCTTTTCCAATCGAAATTCTCTTTACTTTTAGACTTATTAGAATTATGTTTTTTATTTCTGCTGTTTTTTCTTTCCATCTCTTTCCTTATTTAATAAAATTTCTGATATCTATATAGTACAATTTACGTGCCAAAACATGGTAAAGTACATAATGACATAAATTATTTTAAAATGTATATTTCTTTTAAATTTCTAAATCTCTGATTATAATCAAGGCCAAATCCTACAACAAATTCCTGTTTAATTTCAAACCCAATATATTCGTTTATCAATTGAAAATTAAACTTGTTGGATTTTTTTAGCATTGCTACTACGGAAATCGATCGACAATTTTTCTCTTTAAATTTTTTTAACAAAAAATTGATAGTTTTTCCAGAGTCTATAATATCTTCCACAATTATTATATGCCTGCCGCTAATGTTAAAAGAAATATCTTTTTCTAGGATGATTTTCCCAGTTGTTTTTTTTCCTC
Source organism: uncultured Fidelibacterota bacterium (assembly GCA_902611135.1). GTDB lineage: Bacteria > Fidelibacterota > Marinisomatia > Marinisomatales > UBA1611. Next base: position 45,320 of record CACLYL010000006.1, read on the forward strand.
GGTAACTACTAACCTTTAAAAAGTCAATTTCACAATCAATACTAAGTGACCTTATAAGATCTGCAAAAAAGATAAAACTACCATTAAGTACACAAACTAATATTGGAATTTCGGTAGTAAAATTTTTCGAGATTGAACAACCTATTTGATTAATTCTTTTTTGAATTTGAGCTTTGTTAAATAAAATTTCAAAGTTTGGTTTTTTTTTCAATTTAAATCCTTGTATAATAAATTGGCAAACTCACTTGTTTCTTTTGTTACCTTGATCTTATCAGAAATTCTGAGACCACAAACCCAGATTATTTCTTCATTTGCAATCATTAATGGTATTATCTCCTTTTTAAATTGATTTATCTTATTATTAATAAAAAAGTCACTTAATTTCTGATATTTAGTTAAACCAAGTGGCCTAAAAGCATCCCCCTTTTTCCAATTTCTAATACTAATCCTTTTATTTTTTAATTTTGACCAATCCACAATTTCACTTGAACCAAATAATATGTCTCTTTTATTAGTAGGGACACATAACTGAATATTTGTACCATTAATAGTGACCCATCTATTTATTTTTAAATTATCTATATTTAAATTTCTTGTATCGCGCACTTTCTCTCCAAGAATGTATCTCCTATCAATTAACAATCTAAATGTTTTAGATAATTCAAAAATACTACCAATTTTATTCCTATTAAAAAAGCTATCTAACATGTTAATTTTGTGTCTTGACCAATATCTACCTAAGTTTTTTCTTGTTAACAAATGAATTACTCTTAATCTTAATATTTTAGGGTAGGTTAAAAAAAGTTTTTTATCAATTTCAAAGTTTTCATTA
>CACLYL010000007.1 GCA_902611135.1 uncultured Fidelibacterota bacterium
GATGCTTTATCAATGATTGGTAATAAGGGTGTTACAAAAAATTATCCTCACACTCCTGGTATTGATGCAGTAGGGATTGTAATTAGTTCAAAAAGGTTCCCTAAAGGTAGTATAGTAATAGTTTCTGGTTATGATTTGGGAATGAATACTCATGGAGGATTCTCTGAGTTCATCCGTGTACCTGAAAAATGGGCAGTTTTAAAGCCAAAATCCTTAGATCCAAAAGAATCCATGATACTCGGAACAGCTGGTTTAACTGCAGGCTTGTGCGTAGATGCTTTTTTAGAGCGAGATAACATCGAAGATAAAAACGCAATTGTTAGCGGAGCAACCGGTGGTGTCGGCTCTATTGCCGTAAAACTTCTTTCAACATTAGGTGCAAATGTCACAGCAATTACTGGCAAAGAGAGATCTTCTGGTTTTCTCAAAAAGCTTGGAGCAAAATCAATAATAAAAAGAAAAGTTTTTTTAGATTCATCAAATTCACCGTTGCGAAGAGGATATTGGGATTTTGCTTTAGATGTTGCTGGAGGAAAAACGTTATCAAAAATACTTAAAGGCATGAATTACGGCGGTATAATAACTTGTTGTGGCTTAGTAGATAATCCAAAATTTGAATCAACTGTTTATCCATTTATATTAAGAGCAAATCAATTAATTGGTATTGATTCGGCTGAAGCGCCCATAGATAAAAAGGAAAAAATCTGGAAATTATTCTCAACTACATGGAAATTAGATAAGATTGAAGAAATAGCAAAAATAATATCATTTGATAATTTAAATAATGAATGCAATAAAATTTTAAAAGGGCAATTAGTTGGCCGAGTTGTATTAAAATTAGATAAAGAGTTATAAGATTAAATGTCTCTCGTCGAACCTTTCAGAACAATTGACTTTAAACTATTAATTATTTTAAATCAAAAAATTTCCAATAGTTTATTTGATTTGATAATGCCAGTCATAACCAATGAAGATTATTGGGCAATTCCAATTCTTTGCCTAATCGTTTACCTTTTATTTTTTGGTCAAAAAAAGGGAAAGATTGTTTTATTCCTTTTAATAATTTCTTTAGGAATTAATGATTATATTTGTGCTTCTATCATAAAGCCCACTATTGCTAGGTTGAGGCCTTCTCATGAATTTCTAGAATATATAAACCTTTTAGTTCCTAAAGGTGGCAAATGGAGCATGCCATCTAATCATGCATCTAATATGTTTGTACTCGCTACAGTTATTTCTACTTTTTATTCGAAAGCTAAGGCTGGAATATTTTTAATTGCGATTTTGGTGTCATTCTCTAGGGTCTATGTTGGAGTTCATTATCCTATGGACGTTATTGTTGGTGCTTCAATAGGTACTACCATAGCGATCATAATAATATCCTTATGGAGCTTTTTAAAAGTAAATCAACTTAAAAAAAGTAAAGATTGGATTTTATATTAAAAATTACATTAATCTTAGTTTGGTAAAACATCTTTTGAAGGCTTAACTCCAAATGGAGAAAAACCTTCACCTTTATTTGGCATTTTAATTTCTCCATGTTTATCTTCAAATTTTTTAATATTTTCATTTATTGCGCCAACAAATGCTTTGGCATGCTGAGGAGCCATTATAATTCTTGAATGTACTTTTGCTTTTGGAACTCCTGGCAAAATTCTGGTAAAATCTAAAACAAATTCAGCAGGACTATGAGTCACTACAACAAAGTTTGCATATTCTCCTGAGCTTACTTTTTCATCTAATTGAATATTGATTTGTCGTACATTTTTTTTATGTTTTTCCATTATTTCACTCCAGATTATTTTTATTAGGATATGTCTCGATCATTAAATTCTTCCCAATCATCATTAATACCATCAAATTGAGTATAATCTTTGATACCCTCATTTTCTTCAACATTTTTTGGATGCAATTCATTTTCATAAATATTAAATAAATCTTTCTTTTTTTCAAATTCGCTAGGATCACCTTCCTCTTCTTTCGTTTGATCTAGATCATCTACATCATCACTATAAACCTGTTGATCAAAGAAATCAAGATTCTCAACAATTCCATTCGCCATTAGAAATTCCAAAAAATCTAAATATTTTCTACTTTTTAAATTGGTAGCACAATGAGGACATTTTAAGGAGTCTTTAAGATCTACCTCTTCTATTGTGTTCTCACATGCCGGACATATTAAGCCTTCGAGCATTGTAATTCCTTTTAAAATCGGGGGTCAATATAAAAGAGCGCAAGAAATTGAGCAATAACATTTATAAATTTTTATAAATATAATTAAAATATTTTTTTTCTTGTTCAGTAAAAAAACCATTCCTTCTTAGCTTGACAATTTCAGCAGTTTTTATAAATTTTTTAAAATCCATCTTGACTGGTTTATTATTTAAAATTTCAGTGAAAGATGATACGTTTCTTGATGGAAATTGGCTAGAAACAATATTGCAACCAGTTCCAATTTTAGTTCCTGTATTCATTTTAGTGCTTATTGCGGTTTTTGTATGATCTCCAATTAAAGATCCCAAAAAAAGTTTTTCTGATCTAATTAATTTTCCATTAATCATGACTGATATATTTTTATAATTATTTTTAAGATTACTAGTTGTTGTTCCAGCCCCTAGATTAACCCATTCTCCAATAAAACTATTTCCAATATAACCATAATGTGCTTTATTGGTATTGCTCTGAAAAATAGAATTACTAACCTCTCCAGCTATTTTACATCCTGGCCCAATAACAGAATTAGTAATAGAACTATGAGACTTAATTATTACATTATGTCCTATATAAATAGGACCACGTAAAATTGTGAAAGGTTCTACAAGTGCGCTATTTTCTATAATAACGGGACCACTGCTTTTATCTAAATGAACTTTATCATAATTAACTATACTAATAGATTTTTTTTTTATTTCATCTATTGAAAATGGAATAAAATCTAGTATGTCCCATAAATAATCGAAAATTTTAACATTCAGTTTTCTCCCTTCTTCTACACTTGGAAATTTTGTTACATCATAAGGGTTAGAATTTCTTAGCCAATCTCTAACCTCTTTGGGATTTAAAAATGCAGCAAGTAAAGTATTTTGTTTAGTATACCTTTTTGAAGGTTTAGAAATTATTTGTTCAATTTGATTTTTTTTCCATAAGACTCTGCTATTAAGCCAAAGAGCATCTTCATTTAACAGCTGATTTACTTCATATTTAGGGAAACGCTCTCTTGTCAAACTTTTAAGCTCACTTCTAACCCAAAGACTAATGCGGTTTTGATGGTCAATTTTTTCGAATCGACTTAAAAGCGTTTCTTTTCCAAACCTAATGTCAAACATAGGCCTGCTTATGGTTATTGGCTCCAGATCAAGAACATTTTTATCTTCGAAGATTATTAGTCTCACTTTAAGCCTAATATTTTTTCAACATTTTCAAAACTTTTTTCTAAAAACCCAGTTGGCGAAGGTTTAATTATTATTGAATAAATTTTATTGGAAAATCCCGACTCAAAACCAACTTTTATGGGACTAGGTAGCTCTAACATCAAAAATGATATGGTTTGTTTTTCAGATAGATTTAGATCAACTACAGCATCAATACCTAAAGATTTTATTTTTTTTATAATACTACGATTTTTAAAAACCCCTAAGAAATTAAAGTCCTCATCATTAAAACTTATAATTTTTGAAGAAATTTTTTCCGAATAAAAGTAAATTGCTTTTTGGTGTGTTAAATAGAAAACATCTAGGTCTTTTCTATTATCTGCACTTTTTATAAAATGAGAGGCATTTTGTGCAAATCTTTTTTCAGAAGGTAAAATAAATAATAAACTTGAAATTCCCTTACCACCTGCTCCGATTCGAATTAATTTAGTAATTTTAGATTTTGATCGAAAAAGTCGATACCATAAACTAATAAGGTTATTTCTCCAAATTATTTTCATATTTAAATTTAATAACTGAAATTGTTCCTTAACATGGACCAAAAATAAAATTATATAGAATTTAAAAAGAATAAAATTATTATGTCATTTAATAAAAAGTTGATTTGGAGTGGCTTAGGCTGGGTAATGGGAGGTCCTCTTGGTGCAATTCTAGGTTATGCTTTTGCATCTATGAATAAAAATTCCAATGTAAGTTGGAAACAATTAAATCCCAGGAAAAATTATAACACTCGAACTACTGCAAATGATTTTGCAATGGTTATTCTAGTATTATTTGCAAAAGTGATGAAAGCAGATGGAAAACTTTTAAAATCTGAGCTAGATTATATTAAAAAATTTTTAATTAAACAGTTTGGATTACACCCAGCTCGTGAGTATATGAAAATTTTTAAGGATATTCTTAAACAAGATTACCCTGTCAAGAGTGTTTGCATACAAATAAGAAGATCAATGGATCATTCAAGTAGACTAGAAATAATTCATGTGCTCTTTGGACTATCAGCATCCGATGGCGAAACACATCCAAACGAAGTTAATGTTATTAGAACAATTGCTAATTATCTAAATATTAACAGCAATGATTTTGAATCAATAAAAGCAATATTTTCCAAAGATGATAATGCTAGCTACAAGATTTTAGAAATTTCTGATAATGCATCAGACTCAGAAGTTAAAAAGGCTTTTCGAAAAATGGCGAATAAGTACCATCCTGATAAGGTCTCTCATTTAGGAAAGGAAATACAAAAAAATGCTGAGGAAAAATTTAAAGCAGTTAATGACGCGTATCAAAAAGTTAAAGATGCCCGAGGTTTAAAATAAAGAAAGAAAAACCAGGAAAATTTCCGTTTACCAGAGGAATTTATGAAAATATGTACAGAGATAGACTCTGGACAATGCGACAATATGCTGGTTATACATCTGCAATTGAATCTAACAAGAGATATCATTATCTACTAGACAGTGGGGTCATGGGTTTATCAGTTGCTTTTGATTTACCAACTCAAATTGGGTATGATTCGGACCATGCAATGGCAGAGGGAGAAGTTGGAAAAGTAGGGGTTCCCATTAGTCACATTTCTGATATGGACACCTTATTCAAAGATATTCCTCTGAATAAAGTATCAACTTCTATGACAATAAATGCTACTGCTGCCACAATGTTAGCCTTCTATATCGCAGTTTCAGAAAAACATGGCGTCTCATTAAAAAATCTCTCTGGCACGATACAAAATGATATTTTAAAGGAATATATAGCAAGAGGAACTTATATTTATCCTCCTAAACCATCAATTAAGCTAATAACAGATATTTTTGAATTTTGTGATAAACACATACCTAAATGGAATATAATATCCATCTCCGGTTATCATATCCGTGAGGCTGGAAGCACTCTAGAACAAGAACTTGCTTTCACTTTTGCAAATGCAATTACATATGTTAAATCGGCAATAAATAAAGGTCTTGATCCTAATAAATTTGGTCAGAGGATTTCTTTTTTTTTCAATTCACATAATGGTTTTTTAGAGGAAATTTCAAAATTTAGAGCCGCTAGAAAATTATGGGCTTCAATAATGAGAGATCGATTTGGTGTTACAAATAAAAAAGCATTAATGTGCCGTTTTCATGTCCAGACTGGGGGTTCAACACTTACAGCTTCACAAATTGACAATAATATTGTTAGAACAACTCTGCAAGCTATGTCTGCAGTTTTGGGAGGAGCCCAATCGATTCATACTAACTCAAAAGATGAAGCTATTTCACTTCCAACAGATGATGCAGCAAAACTTGCTCTGAGGACACAGCAAATAATTGCATATGAAAGTGGAGTAATAAATCATCCAGATCCGTTTGGAGGAAGTGAAACAGTAGAAAAAATGACAGAAGCGATTATAAAAAAAGCAAAGAATATTATAAATAAGATAGACTCTATTGGGGGGGCGATATCCGCAATTGAACAAAGTTACATGCAAGATCAAATTGCTGATAGTGCCTACAATTACCAAAAAGTAATTGATTCAAAAGAAAAAATAATTGTTGGAATCAATAAATTCAGAGAAAGTGAATCCTTGAGTGATAAGCTACTCAAAATAAATGAGAAAAAAACATATCAACAAATAAAAAAGATACAAACTATGAAGCAATCTAGAAATAATGATCAAGTAAAAAACCAATTAAAAGATCTAAAAAAAACTATACTCGCTGGCGATAATCTAATTCCAACTCTTATCAAATGCGTTAAAAATGATTGTACTTTAGGCGAAATATCTGATCAAATGAGGTCAGTTTATGGAGAACATAATGGATTTTAAATTAAGTTGAAAAAAGCTGCATCTATTATCTCCATTATTTTTCATCCTTTTGCTATTACGCCATTAGTATTTATTATTTTATGCTTTGATGAAAAATCATTATTCAAGCATTTAAATACCTTAGCTGTAGCATTAACTTTTTCAACCTTCATTCCATTTATTACTTTTATATTTCTTAAAAAAGTGAACTTAATATCTGATTACAACATATCAAAAAAACAAGAAAGAATTAAACCACTATTGATTAGCTCTTTTTACTTTTTGCTGGGATTTTTATTATTAACATATTCTAATTCAAAAGCAATAATACAAGGTTTAATGTTTTGCTATTGCTTAAATACTATTTTCACAGCGATAATTACAAAATTTTGGAAAATCTCATTGCATGCCATAAGCATAGCAGGTCCATTAACAGCCCTTTGGATAAATGGTCTTCATTATCCAATTACAATGTTATTAATTATTATGGTAGTATGTCTATCTAGGTTGATATTGGGGGCCCATACGCTATCCCAAGTAATCGCAGGGGCTTCTTTTGCTTTTATACTAACTTATTTTGAACTTCAAATTTTATTCATATAGTTATGATATTTGAAAATTTAATCAAAACAAATTTGAGGACGCAAACTTATGGAAGAGTCATTGAGTATTACCAAATAATTAATTCTACAAATAAAGAGGCTAAAGCCTTAATTGAAAATAATGGAGCCAATCATGGTATGATTATTATTGCTGATAATCAAAAGGATGGTAAAGGTCGTTCAAATAATAGTTGGTTTATGAGCCCAGGAAAAGGCCTGGCAATGTCATTAATCCATTTAAAACCATTATCGTTTGATAAAGCTTCTTTAATACCGCTCGCGGCAGGGCTAGCTGTTGCAAAATCTTTAGAAAATCGCGGTTTAAATCCCAAACTTAAATGGCCTAATGATATTTTTATTAATAGTAAGAAAGTTGGTGGTATTTTATGCGAGAGTAAGATAAAGGATGGGAGAGTGGATTCTTTTATCATTGGTATGGGAGTAAATGTAAATGAAAGTCCTGTTGACTTTCCAGATGAAATCAAAAATATCGCAACGTCCCTGTTTATTGAATCTGGTTTTTCTTTTCAACGAGAATTAATATGTGCAATTATAACAACCTATCTTGAAAGAATGATTGAAGATTTAGATTCAGTAATAGATGGTTGGTTAGCCTATTGCAATCATTTAAATAAAGAGGTGAAATTCAAATATAATGGTGAAAAGCATACTGGTATTTTCCAGGGGATTAATAAAGAGGGATTAGCTCTAGTTTTAATTGATAAAAGGATAGCTGAATTACCTTCAATTATTTTAAACTGATAATTTTATTTCTTTCTCAATTGAAATAATGTAATCTCAGCTGGGACTCCGATTCGAAGTGGTGGTCCCCAATAGCCAGTTCCTCTATTTACATAAATTTGAGTTCCATGATGGTTATGTAAGCCCTCTAAGTAGGGATTAGCCCATTTAGTGGGATATGTAAAAGGCCAAAATTGACCTCCATGAGTATGTCCAGATAGTTGCAAGTCAGCTCCTGCTTCATGGACTTTAAATATGCTGGCAGGTTGATGAGCTAGAACAATTTTAAGCGTACTTTCCGATAATCCTAATAGTGCTTTATTGGGATCTGTTTTGTGGGTTGATTTAATCTGGTGAGCCCGATAATCTGTAACACCTGCTATAGCTATACCGGAATCTTCTTTTTTTATGATTTGATGACTGTTTAATAAATTTGTGAAACCTAAATTATTTGTTTCATCCAACCATTGATCAACGCCAGAATAATATTCGTGGTTTCCTGTCACAAAGAATGTCCCGTTTGGCGCAATCATATCAACCAAAGGTTCCATATCTTTTTTTAAATAACTTACAGAACCATCAATTAAATCACCGGTAACGACTACCACATCAGGATTTAAATGCGATATTTTATCTAGAACGCCTTCAACATAAGGCCTTTTAATTGTAGGTCCTACATGAAGATCTGAAATTTGGGCTATCCTATACTTATCAAATTGTAACGGCAATTTATCAAGGTAAATATCCTGATAAATTATTTGCGGACCATTTCTTGCTTGTTTATAGCCATACAAAGAAGCTGAGCCTGCAATTGAAAAAATCCCAATACTTATTGATTTTTTTATAAATTCTCTCTTTGAATCATCAACGGGGTGAATTATACCAATAAACTTTTCAGAAAATATTAATAATTGGTTAAAAAAATCTTTTGCCATAAAAAGAACGAAGGAAAGAGTAAAAAACCCAAGACTAGTGTATCCAATTAAAGAAATTTTATCTAAAATCTTCGATTCATTTCCCGCCATTCTAAGCAGAATCGGCAAAATGGGTAGCATACTAAACAAGAAGACTATTCCATATATGTAAATACTTTTCGACAGGGGTAAATTGTAGGGATTTAACAGTTTAAAGGCTACATATCCATGCATCGACCATAAAATAGTTAAAGCAACTATGAAAAACATCTATATTATGATGATTTTAATAAACTAACTATCGTATGCTGGAAACCCAGTAACATCTTGACCAAGAATTAATGTGTGCATTTCATGCGTACCTTCATATGTATAGACAGATTCAACATTGGCCATATGTCTAATAGGAGAATAATCTATAGTTACTCCATTACCTCCTAAGATCTCTCTAGCCGTTCTTGAGATTGATCTAGCAAGCATACATCCGTTTCTTTTAGCCATAGATACCTGCTGGTAGGTCATTTTTCTATCATCTTTTAATCTGCCTAACCTATAAACCATCAATTGTCCCTCAGTGATTCTCGTTACCATTTCTGCTAATTTTGCTTGAGTTAGTTGATAAGCTGCTATAGGCTTTGAAAATTGTTTCCTCTCTTTGGCATAATTTAAGGCTGTGTTGTAACAATCTGAGGCCAAACCTAACATACCCCATGCGATTCCGTAACGTGCTTGAGTTAAACAACTTAAGGGCCCTTTTAAACCCTCAACATCAGGCAAGCGAGCAGAGTCAGGAACTCGAACATCTACCATAGATAGTTCTGATGTGACCGATGCTCTCAGACTAAATTTTCCGTGAATATCGCTAGAAGTAAAACCTTTTAGGCCTTTTTCAAGTAGAAAACCGCGTACTATATCATCTTCATCTCTTGCCCAAACAAGTGCAACATCAGCCAGCGATCCATTTGTAATCCACATTTTATTTCCATTGATAATCCAATCATTACCGCTTCTGAGACATCTCGTTGCCATACCGCCTGGATTTGAGCCGAAATTTGGTTCAGTCAATCCAAAACATCCGATTTTTTTCCCAGAACCCAAATCTCCTAGCCATCTTTCTTTTTGTTCTTTAGAACCATAAGCATGTATAGGAAACATTACTAATGAGCCTTGTACGCTGGCGAAAGATCTAAGTCCAGTATCTCCTCGCTCAAGTTCATGTAAAATGAGTCCATAGGCTACATTATTAACTCCAGAACCTCCAGAAGTTTCAGGCAGCGATGAGCCCATAAAACCTAATTCTCCAAGAATAGGAACAATCTCCATTGGAAACGTCCCTCTTTCATAATGTTCATTTATCAGCGGCATAAATTCTTTTTGCACAAAGTTATTCGCCGTCTCTTGAATTAGTAATTCTTCTTCAGTTAGTAATTCGGTAATGTTAAAAAAGTCTGGTCCAAATTTTTTCATTATTGATCCTATATGATATAGGCAAATTTAAATAATAATTAACACTAAAAAAGAAACCTATTTTTAAAGTTAATTATATATCATATCACAAGCTCTCTTTGAGAATCTAGACTCATTGATAAAATATACGGATTATCACTTTGCATTTCTAAAAAATCATTTTTTGATTTTATATTTAACCAATTTATATTAATCATAATTTGAGCAATTGAACCGCCCAAACTATTTCCAGGACCCAATAAAATAACTTTTTCTGGACAAAATTCTTTCAAACAGGTTTCGATTGAAGCTGAAAAGTTAAATGAATTTTCAACCTGCTCTTTGAGAGTGTAATTTTTTAACAAACTTAAATTCGTACTAAATGGGGTCCAAATATTACCATTCCCATCAACCATTGGAATATCTGGTTTTTGAAAATCCAAGCTTTCTGAAAATTTTAATGCTTTTTTTGAAATATCTTTCATAAGAGGTGTATGAAATGCTCCATTATATGGTACCTCTAATGGATATTTGTCAATTTTAGGTAGTTTTTTCATTATAGCTTTTAAAGATTTTAATTTTCCACCAATAACATAATAACCGCCAAAATCTATTGATAAATATGCATTATGCTTTTTAATAAGCTTTAATAGATGTTGTTGATAATCCTTTTTTATTTCCCAATTTTCATTTATGATTGGATGTATTATTTGACCTCCAATTAATTCTTCTTTCATCATTGAACCCATATTTTGTATCATATGGAATGCATCTTTATCATTTACTGATGAGGCTAAATTTAGCGAAGTGTACCAACCCATAGAGTTTCCAGTAATTGCAATAATATCATATTTATTTTTGTTTATTTGATCGAAGTCTAGCTTACTGCAAGAAAAGATAAGTGGGGCAGCATTTTCGCCTTTCATGTGTATTTTTGATTTAAAGGCCATCTTATCTAATTCACTGATTATTATATATCCTTTAGACTTCCTATACTCATCAAATTGTATAATTTTATTTTTAGCATTATTACCAAACTTATTGATGAAGCCAATAGACTTTCTAGTATATGATCCTCTACCCGGACAGATTACAATTACTTTACTCTTTTTCATTTAACATTTCTAATGACTCTTTTATAATTGAGTCTCTGCTGATTAAAGTAGCAGTCGCAGCATCTCCAAGTGATATGAAACTATCTTCTGATGCATGAAGACTAATTCTTTTATTTTTGTTCAAATTTTTAGAAAGATTAACTAGGATTCCTTCTCCGTAACATCCAGATTTTCTGCATTCATCGACAATTAGAATATTTGAGCATTGAGCGACTTCCCTCATCAACATTTCATAATTAATATCTGATAACCATCTAAGATCAATTACTTTAATTTCTTTATCAACTTTTTGTTCTATCTCTTTTTTTGCTTTTAAAGAGTAAAATAATCCATTACCATAACTAATGATGGTTAAATACTTGCTATCACCATATACTTTAAATTCACCTAATTTGATTTCCTTTTTGGGATTAGGATATCTAAATAACCATTCACCATCTTTTTTTACATGAAGATCCTTAGTCATGTAAAGGGCTATTGGTTCTATAAATACTACAATTCGACCATTTTCGTTTGCCTGTGAAACTGAATGTCTCAACATTAATGAAGCATCTAAACCGTTTGAAGGCACTGCTAAAATCAAACCAGGAATATCTCTAAAAATAGTAAGCGAATTATCATTGTGAAAGTGTCCACCAAATCCTTTTTGATATGCAAGTCCGGGTATCCTTAGAACCATCGGATTTAAAAACTGTCCTTTACTAAAAAAAGATAAAGTAGCAGCCTCCCCCCTTAGTTGATCTTCAGCATTGTGGAAATATGCTAAAAATTGTATTTCTGGTATTGGTATAAAGCCATTATTGGAAAATCCCATTGCAAATCCAATAATTGAAGTTTCATCTAATGGACTATTAAAAACTCTCCTTGCACCAAAAATATTGAACAATTCAGAGGTTACATTGTAAACCCCTCCCTTCTCAGCCACATCTTCACCGAAAACAATAATGTTTTTGTATTCTAACATGAGGTCTATCAACGTATAATTGATAAGTTTTGCCATATGCTGAGGAATATTTATACGTTCAAATTCTTTTTTGAAGGAAGTTTTTCTTACTTTTAATAATGGTTTTCTAGGTAATACTTTATTTGTTTTAGATCCAACAATAGATGACATCACATCTGATTGTGTTTTTAATTTTGGTTTTAGAGTAGCGTGCTCAAAAACATTTGATACTTGGTTTCTTGCTAATTCATATAGACTTAATATTTCCTCCAACGATAAAATTTTATTTTTTAAAATAATACGAGCAGAATGTAACAATGGATCTTCGGCCTCAGCAGCCTCAATCCGATCTAACGTTTTGTAACCCAGTTCAATATCAGATCCTGCATGCCCCATTAATCTAACCGTTTTCATATGTAAAAATATGGGTTTTCGATTTAAACGACATTTTTTCTCAACAAGTTTAGTTTTATGAATTAAATCAAACATATTTAATCCATCAACTGGTATATATTCTATTCCAAATCTATTTCCAAAGTTCTCCTTTATCCAACTCGAGCTTGTTGGTACTGAAATCCCTGTTCCATTGTCCTCACAAATAAACACTATTGGTACGTGCCCACCTAGATTGCAAATCCAGCTAGCTGTATTAATAGCACTTAGAGCTGATGCATGATTTGCACTCGCATCCCCAAAACTGCAGATTACAATACTATCAATATTTAATTCCTTAGTTTCTAAATAAAGGTCTTTTGCTCTATCAATCGAAAAAGCAGTACCGACTGCTTTTGGCAAATGACTAGCAATGGTGCTTGTTTGAGGAGGTATATTTAATTTTTTGCTTCCAATTACTTTATGTCTTCCTCCACTAATTGGATCTTCAGCTGAAGCCATATAGGACAGCGCTAAATCGTAAAGCGGCCTCGATCCGTTAATCTGTTTAGACCTCTCCAAAAAAAAAGGAGCACTTCTATAATGAAGAAAAGCCATATCGGTAAATGGAAAAAACTTTCCAAAGACTGCATTACCCTCATGTCCTGAAGATCCTATTGTGTAAAAACATTTTCCTTTCTCTTTTAATATTCTCGCCTTGAGGTCAGTATGTCTACTAGTAACTTGAGATTCAAATAATGAAACTATTGTTGAATAGCTAACTTCCAATGAGGAAAAAGGAACATTACTTTTAGGTAGAGGAAGATTATTACTTTCAACATTCTTTAAAAAATTATTATCAATTATTTCAGCTCTATTGAATATTGACAAGGCTTTTCCTAAAAATACACTTTAAAATAGCTTCAATTAATTTCTGAGTGATGTCAACTTGTTTTTAAATTCACGAAGCTCTCTGACATTTCCTGTTTTAATCCTTCCAGAACTCCACTTTAGTTTGAAATCATCTATAGAATCTATTCCACCCTCCCTTTTATAAATTTCATAAAGACGACCCTTATCTCTTGATTTATTTTTATTTAATGTGGCTATTAATTGATAAACAATATCCATAAGTATATCATCAATAATTCGATCAGGAAGTTTTTTTTCTAATAATTCTTGTTCTGGGCCTGAAAATCTCATTCCATTAATAATGTAGTCTTCATAGGCTTCCCACGCATGGGGGGCGACTTTTTTGACAAATTTTGCCATTGCATCTGAGTAAACCCTAATTTCATATTGTGCATGGCTATCAGAGCGCAGGCCAATAAAATGAAGCAGATTATGTAAATCATTTTTCCAATACCACTCTGTATATATATTAACTGGAAGAATTGATCTGGCAAGTTCACGAGCAATTCCTGCTTCATTTAATTCTTGATACATTTTAAAGCTTCGCTCTGAAGCGTCGTTAAAATAATCCAAAACCTTCTTTTTGAGATTTTCAGGAACTGTTCCCGATCGTCCCTGCTTGTTTAATGCACTTTGAAACTGAATGTTCTCCGAATCAGGAATGTAGAACTCGTCACGCGCTTCCGAATACCTCAATGAGTACTCATTTATATTAGCTGTTCTATGTCGAACCCATTGCCTAGCAACAAATATTGGCATCTTGCAGTGGAATTTAAACTCGACCATTTCGAAAGGTGTAGTGTGCCTATGACGCATTAAATATCTGATCAATCCTCTATCCTGAGAAACCTTACTTGTACCTTGCCCATAACTTACTCTGGCTGCCTGAACAATAGCATCATCTCCTCCCATAGAATCCACTAATCTAACGAAACCTTTATCCAAACAGGTAACCATGTTTTCTTGTTCATTATTCATTATAACCTCATTAGATATTTAAAATGGAAAATAAGAATTACTCTAATTTTAAATGATTAATAGTAAAAATGTTATCAAAGAGAGAATTTAAGAAAAAAACTACTGATTATGCCTCTTAAAGCGAAAGAATTATAAAAAATTTTAATTCAGAATTAACAAAATTAATTTCCACAAAATTTTTGACTAATATTTTGGTAACCATTCTTATAATTTCATCAAATTATATACCTTATCAACAGCAACTTCATTTCCAGCAATCAAACCCGGCTCTATTAATGTTTTTTTTGAATTATAGACCCTTTGATTACCTTTTAAGTCAATTAATTTCCCATTCGCCTCATTAATAATACAATTCCCTGCACATATATCCCATTCATTTTTTGGTCTCAGAGATGCAAAAATATCAGCTTGACCTGAGGCAGTCAATCCTAACTTATATGCAACCGATCCAACTGGCTCTAACTTCTTAAATGAGCCTTTATAATCATTCCATAATCCATGATTTGTTTCAGATCGACTATTTAAAATTGTCATATCCTTTATATTATTTTTGGCAATGCAATGGATTTTTTTATCATTCATAAATGCTCCTTCATGCCTTTTTGCATAAAATAATTCATCAAGAATTGGATTATATAATATCCCAATTACGGGTACTCCAAATTCAACAAGTGCTATACTAACTACAAAGTTGGGGATGCCTTCAATGAATTCTTTGGTCCCATCTAAGGGGTCAACTACCCATACCTTTTGCTTTGATAATCTCTCTTCAGAATCTACCGTCTCCTCAGAAAGCCATCCGTATGAAGGGAACTCCTTCATTAAAATATCCTTAATTGTTCTATCCGCTTCAAAATCAGCTGTAGTTACGGGATTTCCATAGCCTTTTTCCTTTATTTCATAACTAGCCTTATAGTACTTTTTAATGATGTCTCCCGCTCTTTTGGCCGCAAATTTACCCGTTTCTAACTCACTCATTAAGTATAACTCTCATTTAATTATAACCTCCTCTTAAAGATAATCAATTTTTCTCTTTGCTTCCTTTTTTCAACAGAAAATTCAGAATAACACTCTTCTTTAATTATCCATCTTTTTTCAAAAATATCTTTTAAACTTGATATAGAAACCCCCCACGGAGGACCACCATCTTTGATGGCTTTATTTATAGGATACCAAAGACCTATCAAGCTACCAGTTGAATTTAAAATACGATGGGCCAACCCTTCATATTCTCCTCTCCTTCCTGGGTTAATCGCACAAAAACATGTTTGCTCAATAATGTAATCAAAGTAATTATTAAAAGAATTTTTTAATGAGAAAATATCACTTTGAATTATATTTACTTTTACTTTTTCTTGCTCACATAAATTTTTTAGATAAGTGATAGCACTGGGTGCAAAATCAACAGCAGTGACCTCAAAGTTTAGTTTAGCAAAAATAATTGCATCATGCCCTCTTCCGCATCCAAGTATTACAAGCTTGCCCGGTTCCAATTTAGTGGCAATATTACTAAAATATGGAGTAGGGCCACCTAAATCCCATCCAATATCATACTTTTTGTATATATCCTCCCAAAAATCAGGATTATTCATTTTTTTCATAACTTAAAATAGATTTATACTCAGCGTTTGATCTTCATTACAAGAAACAATAAAATACGATTAATTACAAAACTTACCGCAGCTGAAAAAGGAAATAAAAATACATTAACTACAAGGCCAACTTAAATAAGGAAGAACAAAGTTTAAACACTAAAATAAAAGTTTTATATTTTTTATAAGTATAATCCACATCAAAATAGAATAAAGAACCTATAAAATAATTGAATCAAGTTTTACTTCATTAATTTTATCATTTAGCTTTTCTACCTTATAGGTTTCAGAATTTTTATAGAAACTTAAAGATTTGAAATATTTTCCATTTTTAAAATGAATGGCTGCTCCACCATCAATAGCCCAACAATATGAAGTATCATTATTAGTCATTATTTTTTTCAGAGATGGCCTTCTATCTAACTCTTCTTGATAATGAGGGCAGCACAGTCCACTCACAAAACCCAAACATTTTATTAGATTAAGATTACTTGCCCATGAATCTGTAATACCATTATTAAACCAACAAATAGCACCAGCGCTGACGCCACAAAGAATTTTTCCTCTCATATAAGCATCTTTTAAGATAATATCTAGTTTCCATTCCCGCCAAACACCCAACATACTTTTTGTATTTCCACCACCGACGTAAATTATATCTGCTTTATTGATTATTCCATTTAAATTTGGAGTTCGGTTAAATAGAGATAGGTGATTTGGCTGACAATTCAATTTTGAAAAACATTTATAGAAATTAACAATATAACTATTATTTTCTGCAGATGCAGTAGGAAGAAATAATACATTTGGGTTTGAAATACTAGTTTGACTTAAAATATATTTTTCAATTTTATTATGCCTTGGATTTCGACCAAATCCACCACCTCCAATTGCAATTATCTGATTAACCCTCATTTTGGAAAGATATTGGCTCCATATCTAAAGTACTCTTTAGATTTTCATCATCCCTAAAAGTTTCTATTTGAAAAAAGTCACCTTTAGGAGTAGAAATAATAGTATCCCCATTTTTTAAAAATATTAATTTTTTCGACTTTGCATTCTCAACCAAGATATTGCCCTTAATTGAAGTAAAAACACAATATGAAGACTCATCAAAAAAAGACTTTTCAATACAACTAATTAAAAAATGTGAATTCTTAAGAAAAGCATTTGATGAGGGTGATATAACAATAAGCCGATTATTATTGATTTCTTTTTTGTCAACAATAATTCTTCCTCCTAGTATAGCAACTTCAAGTTCTTTTTTACCATTGGCCCTGTTTATGCTAGCTTGAACTTTAATTGATGAATTTTCAAAAATTTTTATTTCGCTCCTTTCATGTATATTTAAAAATGATAAAAATCCATTAACTCCAACAGTTATCTTATCACCGTTATAAATCACATCCCCTTTAAAAATATTTCCTTTTCTAGCAAAGCCATCTCTAAATACTTTCCCCTTTGATTCAAGACAAAATGCAATATTTTCATATTTACTATTACAAAATATCAAACAATGAAATAGTGTAGTCAAAAAGGCTATTTTTTTTATTTTTTTCATATTTTTAATTTAACAATAAGTTTATTATTCAACTTGGAAAATAAGTTTAAATTCTTTGAAAAATTTAAAATAAATCGTAATTTACATTGAATAGGAATTAATAGGATCATAAAATTTTAATTTTTTCTTGCGATACTGACATCCTTTTTATCACCCAGTTTTGGGCCTAAATTTTCTTCCTTCCTTAGTTTCTACTTTCACACAAAAAAAAGCCAAATAATTTAATCTGATTTAGATCAATTATTGGTGATCTTTAGCATTTAAACAGGTGAATAAATGAAAAAAGAAATATTCATAAACGAGAGTTTTGGAGAAACTCGTATTGCCATTCAGGAAGATGGGCAGCTCGTAGAAGTATATATTGAAAAACAAGATAATCACAGGATGGTTGGGAATATATATAAAGGGCAGGTTGAAAATGTACTTCCTGGAATGCAGGCTGCATTTGTCAATATTGGGCACGATCTTAACGCTTTTTTACCATTCTCTGAAATTTTATCAAATGACTATTTAATCGAAGATAATGACTTAGATAAAAGCTCAAAATCAAAAAGTCAAAAGATTGATAACATTGAGGTTGATTTAAAGAGAGACCAAGAAATTTTTGTCCAAGTCATAAAAGAACCATTTGCTGGTAAAGGAGCCCGTGTAACAACTGAAATTGCTCTACCAGGAAGGCTGCTTGTCCTAGTTCCAGTTGCAAATTATATTGGCATTTCAAAGAAGATATGGGATAAATATGAACGCAGAAGATTAAAAAATATTGCCAAAAGGCTCAAGGAAAAGGGTATTGGTTTAATTATTCGAACTGTTGCTGAAGGAAAATCAGAAAATCATATAGAAAATGATTTTAATCAATTATTACAAAGTTGGTACTCAATTGAAAAAAAAGCAAATAGTGTTAATGCTCCTACTTTGGTTTATGAAGACCTTGAGACGGCTTCTAGCGTCGTCAGAGATCTATTAACTCCTGATGTTGAAAAAATTATAATCGATTCTAAACGTCTTTTTAAAAAAACCCGAAAATATTTGGAGGATATATCACCTAGTTTACTTGAGAGATTAGAGCTATTTAAATTAAAATCTCCCCTTTTTGAGAGTTTTGGGATTGAATCTGAGATTGATAAACTATTAAAACCTAAGGCTTGGCTTAAAAGCGGGGCATATCTAATTATTGAAAAAACTGAGGCGATGGTTGTCGTTGATGTGAATAGTGGACGATTCGTAGGCAAAAAACTACATGAAGAAAATTCTTTAAAAATAAATTTAGAAGCTGCTAGAGAAATAGCTCGGCAATTAAGATTACGTGATTTATCTGGCTTAATTGTAATTGATTTTATAGATATGAAACTTGAAAAAAATCAAAAGAAAGTTTATCAGGAAATCAGAAAAGAGCTTCGTAAAGACAGAGCTAAAGTTGCAGTTGCACCAATTACAGAGTTTGGTTTATTAGAGATGACACGTCAAAGAATAAGACTTAGTTTAGTAGATTCAATGAGCGAGGAATGTCCTTCTTGCAAAGGATCAGGTAGAATTATTTCAAAAGAAACACTTATTACACGAATTGAACAATGGTTGCGACGTCATCAAGCATCAAGTAGGTCTCTTAGATTGAATTTAGCTCTTCACCCAAAAAATGCTCGTTATCTAAAAGTTGAAAAAAAACATATTATTAGAGGATTAATGTGGCAAAATTTTATTCATTTAAAAATTGAAGAAGACTCTAACATCGCTTTAGATGAATTCAAATTTTTAAGCAGAAAAAGTAGGGAAGACATTACCAATGAGATCCACCTTGATTAAAATATGTATATATAGTATACTTTTAACCTTTTTCGGAGATTAAAATGTTAGCTATAGTAAAAATTGCAGGTAAACAGTTCAAAACAAGTATTGATCAAGAACTCAAGGTTCCTCTTTTAAGTTCAGAAGTTGGAGAAAAAATTAAATTTGATAATGTATTGTATTATTTTGATGGGGAGGGATATCATTTTGGAAATCCTAGCGTCGAGGGAGTGATAGTTACTGCTACGGTTCTTAACCATTCTCGTGAAAGAAAAATTTTAGTTTACAAAAAAAAGCGTAGAAAGGGTTACCAGAGAAAAAATGGACATAGACAATGGTTTTCAGAAATAAAAATTGATTCTATCAAGTTAACTATTTCCAAAAAATCAACCACAAAATCAGGAAAAGTTGCAAGCCAAAAAGATAAAAAGAGTAAATAGTCAAAGGAAATTAGATTATGGCACACAAAAAAGGACAGGGTAGTTCCAGAAATGGAAGAGACTCGAACCCAAGTTATCTCGGATTGAAAGTTGCAGATGGACAAAATATATCTGCTGGAACAATCATTCTAAAACAAAGAGGAACTAAATTTCATCCTGGAATGAATGTTAAAAGGGCGAATGACGACACACTCTTTGCTACATGCCACGGCTCTGTTAAATTTTCCAAAAAAGGTCGAAACAAGAAACTAGTCAATGTTATCAAGCCAAACTAATGTCTAGGAAAAAAATTGCCCTAATTGGAGGAGGACAAATTGGAGGGAATTTAGCTTTGATTGCTGCTCAAAAGGAGTTAGGTGATATCACAGTCTTTGACATTCCGCAATCTGAAGGCATGGTAAAAGGAAAGGCTCTTGATTTAATGCAACTTTGTCCCCTTGATGGATATGATTGCTCAATAAAAGGTAGTTCTAATTGGAATGACCTAAAAGATTTCCATCTATTTATAATCACTGCAGGGATTCCTAGAAAACCAGGCATGAACAGGGAAGATCTTTTAGAAATAAATCTAGGCATTATTAAAGATGTTGCAAAAAACATTAAAGAACAATCTCCAAAATCTTTTGTTATTGTTGTATCTAATCCATTAGATGCAATGGTTTATTCATTCTACAAAGAATCAGGTTTTAAAAAGAACCAGGTCGTTGGAATGGCAGGAGCATTAGATAGTACAAGGTTTAGAGCATTTATAGCTATGGAAACTGGCCTTTCTGTTCAGGATGTGACTTGTATGGTGCTCGGAGGGCATGGTGACACAATGGTTCCGATCACAAGACTTGCAACTGTAGGAGGTGTCCCAGTAGAGAGCCTTATTTCAAAAAGTCGGCTTAAACAAATTGAAGATAGAACACGATTTGCTGGAGGTGAAATAGTAAAATTATTTGGTAATGGATCAGCTTATTATGCCCCCGCCCAATCTGCTATCGAAATGGCAGAATCTTATATTAAAGATAAAAAGAGGTTAATTCCATGTGCTTCATTGTGCGAAGGTGAATTTGGTATAAATGGATACTTTATTGGAGTCCCAACAGTCATAGGTAAAAATGGAGTTGAGAGAATTATTGAATTTGAACTTACCAAAAATGAACAAGAAGACTTGGATAATACTATTGAGGCTGTTAAAAAAACAGTTTTGGAAACAAAACTTTAAATCTAAGGGTTATAAAAATAGTATCTAAATGCCTTTAGTGAGACGACTACGATTTATTTTTCGTAATGTTTCTTTTCAACCCAGTATATTTTACTCTTTTTACGGCTGAATTTTTAAATATCTTTTTATATTCAAATTCACTTAATTTTTCCCAATCTTTGTCAGAATAATTTTTTATCTCATCTCTTACCATAAAAGAAACCTCATCTGAAAGTTTCGAAAATTTTATATTCCACGGACAAACCTCTTGGCAAATATCGCAACCATAAATCCAACCATTTAAGCTATTATCCTGTTCTGAAAAATCACCTCTTTTTTCGATATTTAAATAAGAGATACACTCCTTAGAGTCTATCTGATAATCATCCAAAGCTTTAGTAGGGCAAGCATCAATACATGCAGCACAAGTCCCGCACAAATCCTCTTGAAAAGATAAATCATACTCAAGGTTAACATCCAAGATCAATTCTCCCAAAAATACCCAACTGCCAAATTCTTTAGTAATTAAATTTGTATGTTTTCCTATCCAGCCAAGACCAGATTTTTGAGCCCATACTTTTTCCATTAAAGGCGAAGTATCAGTACAAACAATTCCATTAACATCTTTTTTAATAGTCTTTATCCAGTTAAAAAGAGTAAATAATTTTTTTTTAAGCACTTGATGATAGTCATCTCCCCATGCATAACTACTAAACTTATAATTTGAGGCTAAATTTTTTTGATTCATGCCCGTATAGTAATTTAAAGCTACAGAGATTATTGACTTTGCATCTGCATAATATTTATGAATATCACCTCTCTCCTCTTTTCTATGTTCTATCCAATGCATTGACCCATTTTTATTTTCTGAAATCCAACTATACAATCTCTCTTTTTCTTTAAGAGTTGGTTCTGCTTTAGAAATACCAACTGCATCAAAACCTAAATCAATTGCTTTTTGTTTTATTTTTATCGAATTTAATTTCACAACTTTCTTCTTTTATATTTATTAAAAAAAAACTAATGTAATAATTGGTATTTAAATAAAAAATTTTAACCTATCAATAATGATTTTAAATTAATTCTAAAAGGTACTTTAAATGAAGGTTCTTGTTTTTGGTGGAGCAGGTTATATAGGTGCTCACACTGTTATTAAACTTTTAGATTCTAATCACTCTGTTGTAGTATTTGATAATTTTTCGACAGGCGAACTTTTGAATGTAGATCAAAGAGCTACTATTCAAAAAGGTGACATTTTATCTAAAGATGATTTAAAAAGAGTGTTCAAATCACATAATTTTGATGCTGTTATGCACTTATCTGCATTGAAGGCCCCTGGTGAATCAATGATCAATCCTACTGTATATTCGAGGGTTAATATCATAGGAACCTTAAATATTCTTGAATTAATGATTGAGAGTAGAATTAAAAATTTTATTTTCTCTTCCTCTAGTGCTGTTTATGGAGAGCCAAAAAATAGTTTTATAGATGAAGATCATACTTTAGATCCCATAAGTTTTTATGGATTTACAAAACTGGAAATAGAAAGAATTTTAACCTGGTATTCAAAAACTACGTGTTTAAACTTTATTGCATTACGTTACTTCAATGCAGCAGGCTACGATTTAAAAAACCGAATAAGAGTGCCTGAAAAAAGTTCACATAACTTGATTCCTAAAATTTTTGATGTACTTATCGGTAATGAACAAGTTCTTGAAATCTTTGGATCAGATTATGATACAAAGGATGGTACTTGTATTCGAGATTACATTCATGTTAATGATTTAGCGAATGCACACGTTCAGGCTCTAAACTACCTAGAGAAAAATAATTCACCAATTTTTCTAAATTTAGCAACTGGAATTGGTCATACTGTATTGGAAGTGGTAGAGAAAGTAGAAGAAATAACCTCAACTAAAATTAATTATAAGTTTGTAGATAGAAGAATTGGAGACCCAAGTGTTGTCATATCAAAAACAAAATATAAAGATTTTCCTTTGAATTGGAAACCAATACATTCGAGCTTGGAGACGATAATTAACTCGGTGTTGAAGTTATATATGCACCATTTATGATCCCCTTAAAAAAAAGTAACTATACATGTATTTATGACTTGTGTTGTTAGATAATATACGATAATTTATTAATCGAAAAATTTTTATATCACAACGATAGAAGGTTATATAATGGTAAAGTCAAATCTATTAAAGATTACAATATTTTGTTTAGTTTCTTCTAATGCAATTATTGCGCAGGAAGCTGATCCTATTGAAGCTGCCAGGCAAGCAAAGCTAGCCGCCGAAAAAGCTGCTGCAGAGGCTGAGGCTGCCACTGGTGCTGCTATCGAAGCCGCAGCTGCAAAAGCTGCTGCTGCTGCAAGGGAAAAAGTTATTGCTGATAGAAAAGCTGAAGAAGAAAGAAAACGTCTTGAAAAAGAAGCTGCAGAAGCCGCAGAAGTAGATGCTGCTGCAGAGGCTGCTGCCCTAGAAGCCAGAAGAAAGTTAGCTGCCGAGTTAGGTTTAGATTTAGAGGAAGTATCTGATAGCACCGTTCAAGCTGAAGTTGAGATGATGAGTATGGACTCTGAAAATGTAGATGCTAAGCCATCCAAAAAGCTAGGGTATGATTTTGGCATATCATCAAGCATTGGCTTTATCAAAGGAGAAGCTATTGAATCGTTACCCTTGGGTGGATCAATCGTAGCTACCACACCTTTTGGTTTTAAGGCTGGACCCCTTGATTTGAAGGTTTCATTAGGAGCAGGCGGTTATACTGTAGAATCTCTTGATCCTGTTTATGCAGGAATAGGCGCAAATAGTATCCTCTCTAATTTAATATTTTCTGAAACGCATGCTGGTCTAGTTGGGAAAGGTCTAGGTATAAGGCAATTTGCTGGAATCACCTTAGACAGGCTAATGAAAAAAAGTTTTAATTTACCCTTTAATCTACTCATTGGAGGAGAGGGGTTTCTGAGTACAGACATTGATGGAAATGGTATAACAACCTATTGGGGCGGGCTTGGAATTCGTTTAGATTACAGCCTCTAGTTAAATAGAATTTTTTTAAAAAAGCGGCTTCTTGTAGTCGCTTTTTTTTTACATATAATCAAATGGAAAGTTCTTATTCAATCATCATTCCTATATACAATGAGGAGTGTTCGATACCTGAACTTCTTAATGAATTAAAAATCTTTTCAAAATTTCATGAAATATTAATTATAAACGATGGGAGCAATGATCAATCTAGGTACCTATTATCTAGTTATGCTTACATAAGGTTAATTAATATTCCAAAAAAATCAGGAAAAGGAAATGCCATAAGAATTGGAATCAAGTCCGCAAAATTTGAGAAAATAGTAATCTATGATGGTGACCTGGAACTTAAGACAAAAGATATAAGTAAGTTTATGATTCTTAGTAAAAGAATTAATTTTGTTGTTGGTACTAGATATAAAGATATAAAACCTTTTAAATCTTTATGGTCTTTTGGCAATTTTATTCTTACTAATATTTTTAATTTAGTAAATGGTACAAATATAAATGATGCTTTATGTTGTGCAAAATCGTTTCATAAAAAGTCAATAAACATTAAAAACCTTAAATCAACTGGTTTTGATATTGATGTAGAACTGACTTCAATTCTAATGACAAGATTTAAAGAGTTTAAAACTATTAATTTGTCATATAAGCGAAGGAATAAAAGTCAAGGAAAAAAACTTAACTACCTTGACAGTTTTAGAATTTTAAATAGAATTCTTTTCTCTGCTAATTATTGAAATACCAATATCTATTTAACATAAAATTTATTGGATAGATAAAATTTTAAACCAAATTTTAAACTAATATTTTTTATTTTATCCCCCTCTATAATTGACATCACTCTGAAGTTCTTTTTTACATTATATTCTATTTGAGTTGTAAAAGTATTAGTCTTTTTAATATAACCGCTTGGAAAAGTTCCCTTAAGATAATCTTTATACTTTTCATAAGGTCGATAAAGAATACTCTCACTTCCAAATTTTATATTGCTCCAACAAACATCAGCTGACAATTTTTTACGATCAAAATATTTTAAGCCAATTTTTAACTCATTCCCATCGCTACCAAACTCCCATCCTAATGGAACACCTCTTTGCACGAAGTTATTGGATCCGATACCATGCCTAAAAGTAGGAGTACCTACCTTAATGTAAGATGCATAAAAATTAAATATAACTTTTTTATTAAGCTGATTTGGTGAAATAGCTAATCTATAAGAATATGCCAATCCATTTTCTTTGCCCTCTTTTTTTTGTATTTCATCCAATACGTATTCATCAATAATGTAATTAAATGAAAACCTTAAAAGATCTTTATACATTAAATCTGATGAAAATTGCCATACAGCATTTGCTCCTCCACTTTCAGAATGATTTAATCTATTATTTAGTTCTATCTCTAAATGGCTAGAAATAGGATTTAAATATGCAAAGTCCAATGATTTGTTAAAACCCGAATATATAACAGTCTCAGAAAAACTAATTATAATAGACTTCTTGTTAGAGTATTCTACCCCTTTACCTATGATATATCTGTTAATTTGATTTAAGTTAGATTCTAAAAAGCCATGAAAGTATCTTACTCTTAAATTTCCATAATCTGATCCTAATAAGAAATAGTCGTAGGAAGGTGAAAATTTGCTAACTAAAATAGCTATATCACTCCCTGCTGACCAACTTTCGGACCCTCTACCAATTTGAAACCTCAACCAATTATTTTGAAAACCTATTCCTGATAGATCTGTTTCACCAGAATTAAATCCAAATCTTGAAATTTCCCTAGGAATACCTGTGAATCTATCTATATAAACTTCATTATTGATAACCCTGGGGTATAAGTACCCGTATAAATATTTTTTGTAAATAAAGTGAGAAAAATTATAAATTGCTGTGCTACTAGAAAATGTGTACAAACCCCCTCTTAGGTTTATATATAGTGACTCAGGGTACATTGTTGAGTAGGATTCAAAGTTCTTTAAATCTTGAAAGCGAATCACTCCAAGATTAGAATTCCTATCCCAATCTTGGCCGATATCTAAAAAATAATTATCATATTTAGATTCAAAAAATTCATATGGAATATTTTGTGTATTAATATTGTTTATTACAAAAATTAATATGATTAATAATTGATAATTTTTCTCTAACCGCAATATTTTTATTCTAAAGGATTTTAAAATTCTGTATTTATATTATAATTACCATTTTTAAAATTATTCTCTTTTGGATATTGAGCCATAGGTTTATATGTTACAACTAGCTCTTTTAATAAATCTTGAATAATCCCCGAGTCTAATTTTTTTGAGGCTAAAATTAAACGATCTAAATAAATTAAAAATGATTCCCACGGGACAACCGGATTTTTATCTACAAGTATCATAATTTTAGAAAATTTTGTATTTAACTTCTTCTCATTCTCTAATTTTAATTCCTCGTGCAACTTTTCACCTTCTCTTAATCCAGTATATACTATTGGAATATCGATATCAGGAGTAAGACCAGATAGCCTTATTAAATCTTTTGCAATTTGAATAATTTTTATTGGTTTTCCCATATCAAGCAAAAATATTTTTCCCTTGCCTCCTATTGCACTTGCCTGAAGAATAAGTTGTGCTGCTTCTGGAATTGACATAAAATATCTAGAGATTTCAGGATGCGTTATTGTAACAGGACCGCCCATTTTGATTTGTTTTTTAAATGTTGGAATTGCACTACCTGAACTGCCTAAAACATTTCCAAATCTCACTGAAAAATATTCAGTTTCTGAAACTTGATTATATGATTGAATCATTTTTTCAGATAACCTCTTCGTTGCTCCCATAATATTTGAAGGATTTACAGCTTTGTCAGTAGAAACTAGCACAAATTTTTTAGCACTATATTTATTGGCTAACTTTATCATATTTAAAGTCCCAAATATATTAGTTTGCACTGCTGTCCAAGGATGCCTTTCTTGAATCGGAACATGCTTATATGCCGCCGCATGAAAAATAATCACTGGTTTGTAATCTCTGAAGACTTTATCGATCTGATCATGATTTACCACATCACATAAAACTGTTCTTATAGCAACATTATTTTTAACTTTTTCGTCCATATTTTCCAAATTAAAAATATTTTGCTCTGAAAAGTCAACACAAATTATCTCTGAAGGATTAAATGCAATACACTGTCGGACTAATTCACTACCAATAGAACCTCCAGCACCAGAGATCAGAATTTTTTGTCCAACAAGAAATTTATTAATTAATTTTATATCTAAATTGGCTTCTTGCCTGCCCAAAAGATCAGAGTATGAGATATCTCTAACTTTAGCAATCGTTATATTTTTATCAATTAATTCATTTAAGGAGGGTACTGTTTTATATTTTTTATTTATAACTTTACAATGATCAACAATATGTAATAGTTTTTCTCTAGATATTGAAGATATAGTAATTAAAACTTCATCAAATTCTAAGTTAATAATATTTAAGGATGTTATCTTATCAATTATTTTTAAGTTGTGTATATAACGTCCAACTTTATTTAAATCATCATCCAAAAAACCAACAATTTCATAGTTTGAATCTGGAGTATTGATAATTTCTCTCGCTATTTTCTCACCTGTCTTCCCTGCACCGAGCAATAATAATTTTTTTTTAATTTTTCTTTTTACTCTATAATTCTGCATACTTCTATAATGGAAAATAATCCTGACAAAGACTCTAATAGATATTAATATTATGGTATTAAGAAAAAAGAAAATTATAATTGCAGATCTCGAATATCCTCCAAATCCATAAATGAAAATAAAAAACAGAATGCTCACAAAAAAAGAGATTGAAATTGATTTTAATATTTTTAGCACGTCCCACAAACTTATAAATCGCCAAATTATTTTATATAAATTGGTAAAGTTAAAAATCAATATTTGGCATCCCATATAAATTGGTAACCAAGAATAAATTAAAGCGAAACCTTCAAGAGGGATCTTAAATTCAAATCTTAAATATAAAGATATAAAAATGCTTAAAAGTATTGTTACAGAATCAAAAATTATTAAATAAATTTTTCTATAACTCTGGAAATTGGAATATATTAAAGAAAACAAATTACAAACCTTAAATTTTATAAAACTTTTATGAAGGTCCAATTTAACGGATTTTTTACTTATACATTACAAATTTTATAATTGACAATAAAGTTTTTATAATTTGATACTGTCTCCTTTTAAGACTTTAAAGAAAGTATAAAACAATATTTTCAAATCAAAGGCGATTGATTTATTTTGAAGATAATAACTATCAAAATCAACTTTCTTACTAATGGATAAATTGTCTCTTCCATTAATTTGAGCCCATCCAGTTACTCCAGGTTGCAATTTATGAATATTTTTCTTCGTTCTCAATTCAATTAAATCAGTTTGATTGTATAACGCTGGCCTAGGGCCAATAAAAACCATGTCACCCTTGATTATGTTTAATAATTGAGGTAATTCATCTAAGCTAAGTTTTCTTAAAAGTTTACCGCATCTTATGTAAGGATTATTATCCATGCTTAATAAATGACTTGCAAGTTCAGGGGTATTTTTTTTCATTGATCTAAATTTATACATGGTAAATATAGAATTTTCTTTCCCAATTCGTTTCTGAGAAAATATGCATGGTCTACCATCATCAATAAAAATAATTATTAATATCAACAAAAAAACTGGAGATAAAGACAGCAACAAAATTATACTTATTAATCTACTAAGCATTATCAAAATCAAAGAGAATCTTCAATCTCATAGTTTAGATTAATAAAATTTCTAATCTTAGTTGAGGGATATATGTTATCTGAAATCAGTTTAATTATATTTTCATTTAAATCGTGAAGATGAAGAATATTAAAAAGTAAGTATAAGTATCTTACGGTAAATAATGGAATTGGAATAAACCAATTAGCCCCCTGCAATTTAGCTAGCTGATTATAACTATACTCCCGATTATCAGATATATTATAAACCCCATTAGGGATCTCATCTTTAATTATCCCAACAATTGTTGAGAGAATATTTTTCACATTACATAATGAGAAGGTACTTCGACCATCACCAACTCTATAAAAAGAGTTCAAAATTTTAGTCCTCCTTTCAATATTAAGCATAAACTTTTTAGAGTATACAGGTGCAAACCTAAGGATCCAGGATATTTTAGGGTAATTTTTTAAAAGATATTTTTCTGCTTTACATTTTGTTTTAGCATAAGGGCTTTTAGGGCTTAAGCAATGATCCTCTTGATATATTGGATCTTTAAGACTTTCACCATAAACGGATATTGTACTAGAAAAAATTATTTTTTTTGGAAGTTTTTCATTCAAAGATAATGAAGAGATTAAGTTTTTTAAAGTAATGAAATTTACTTTTTTAAATTCATTATAATCTTTTGACTTTCCTTTCTTATGTGCTAAACCAACCAGGAAGATTAAAGAATCAAAATAAGGGTTATTTTTTACAAAGTTATTAACTTCAATTTTATTTAAAAGATTTATAGAAGCAGAGTTTTTAGTTATAATTGAAGTAGAACCTGACAGACTATATACATTATAATTTTTAATTAATTTTGGAGTAATAAAAGATCCAATGTTACCGTTTGCACCGACAACTAAAATTCTCATAATTAATACCTTATATGATCCCTAAAATAAATTTAGTTTATTGTCTTTAACAAACTTTTTGCTAGAAACAAATCTTCAGGTGTCCCGATATCAATGAAAGTATTATTAAAAGTCAGCGACCCTATTTTTAAACGGTATAGATTGTTTCTAATAAAATCACTGAAATTGAAGCAATTTTCTATTTTAGTTTTTTCAAATAATTTTCTTTTTATAATGTAGACTCCTCCATCTATTGTACCAGAACTTTGATATTTTTTTTCATTAAATGAAAGGATATGGCCTCTAGCATTAGTGCTTACATAACCATATCTATCAAAGTCTTTCATTTCTTTTAATGATAATGTAATATCATTATTATTACTATTTTGCCAAGTCATCAAACTTTTTAAATCTACATCAAAAAAAGTATCGCCATTTAAAATAATAACATTATCGTCATTCACATAATTTAAAGCAACTTTGATTGCGCCACCACTTCCTAAAGGATTTTTGTCGATTGAATATACAATGGGTATATTAAAAACTCTATCACCATATGCTTCTTCAATTACGGAGCTTTTATAATAAGTTGATATTATTATTTTAGTGAACCTATATCTTTTTAAAAAATTAAAAACATAATCTAAAAAAGGCCGGCCATTAACATCAGCCATTGGTTTTGGTATATTTTTTATTTTACTTTTTAACCTGGTTCCAAATCCGCCAGCTAAAATGATACATTGCATGATTTTTGAAAGATTATTTTAAAGTCATAAAAAGAGTTTTTAAAACTAGGCTAAAATATTGTATCTAATTGATATAATCTATGATTCTTTTTTTATTTTTTTTAACATGAATACAAACTTTGTATTCAATAAGATTGAAAGAATATTATTAGGCAGTAATTTGATAACGTAAAATAATAGTAATGGTATAATTCTTTTGTATAGTGGCCATATGTTTTTACTGTTCCTTTTAAATACATTATAATAGTTTTTATAATGCTCTCTTCCCCTTTTTAAATTTTCATCATGTGGAGACCTATAGAAAACCAGCTTTTTTTGAATATTATACATTTGTTTTTTCTTTGCTAAGAATCTCAACCAAAGTTCAAAATCTTCAGCTTTTTTTAAATCCTCATTAAAAAGTCCTATTTCTAAAAGATCTTTTTTCCTTAAAAGAATCGATGAATTAGCTATTGGCATTTTAAATAAGAATTGTTTTAAGATATCTTTATTTAATTTTGGATATAATCTCTCTCCAATTATTTTACTTTTTTGATCTACGAGAAATAAATTTGTACCAACAACACTATATTCCTTATTCCTACATAATATATTTACCTGCTTTTCTAACTTTAATTCATGATAAAAGTCATCACTATCCACAATGGAGATAAATTTTGAATCTTTATCACTATTTTTAATGCCAAGATTTCTTGAGGATGAAACCCCAGAAGAGTTACTATTAATTAATAGATTAAAATTATCATTTTCTTGACAGATTTTATTTAAATAATTAAAGTTTCTATCATTTTTTTTATCAATTACAATATAAAGATTATAGTCTGTAAACGTTTGATTAATTAAGCTCTGAATACATTCATTTAAGAACCGAGGGTTCTCATTTCTAGTTGCCATTACAATTGAGACTAATGACATAAAGGAAAATAGAAGTACGAATTAAAAAAAGGTTATTTTGATAAAATTTTAGTTTCGTAGTCTCTGGGAACTATTGCTGGAACTGGGTCAGTATTTGGTATTTTCACTTTGTTGCTTTGATCTAAAGTCTCAGAGGTTGACCCTGCTGAAAACCGTGTTTTAAATCTATCTTTACCATATGTTCCTTTTCTCAAAAATGCTTGAAACCTGAGACCAGCTTTAATATTTCTAATTAGTTCAGAGGGCTTAAAAATGGATTGAATTAGTTTATAAACTAAATAACGAGGTCTCATGTAGTACTTTTTTCTTGCATAATCGCACCAATCCACTATTTCGTCTCCGCTCATATCAGGCATTCTTACAACACTATTATGATAACCCTCTTCGGTTACCCATTGATCATAGGATTCAACTGTGAGAAGTCCATGATCTTTTGCCCAAATATAATCTGGAGTACCAGGATAAACAATGAGCGGAAAAAACTGCATTGTATCATCATTTAATTTTAGGGCCAGATCAAGAGATTCTTGAAGATGATCCTTAGTTTCACCAGGATTTCCAACCATAAAACAACTATGAACCATTATTTCAGCCTTTTTACAATCGTTTGAAAATTGAATTATTTGGTCAGCTTTTACTCTTTTTTTCATCTTGTCAAGAACACTCTGATTAGCACTTTCATATCCTACAGTTAGTAAAACACAATTCGCTTTTTTCATTAATTTAAGAACATCTAGCTTTAGCCCAACACGAACATTTGTGTACCATTTTAACTTTACACCCCTCCTGATTTTTTCTTCACAAAATTCTTTTACTCTTTTGATACTTCCTGCAAAGGTATCATCTTCAATACCTACTTCTTTTACCTGTTTAAGGTTTTTTTCTATCCATTCAAATTCATCCACTAAATTTTTAGCTGAGCGCATTCTATACTTTAACTCGTGAATAGCGTATGGATAAACACAAAAAGTACATCTATCTGTACATCCTCTAGCACTCATAATCATAACCTCAGGGTAATCAGAGGCCCCAAAAAAGTAGTCTTCAATTTTTAGATGCTTTTCATAGACTTGACTAACAAAAGGTAAAGAATCAAGATCAACTATTTGTGGTGCTTTCTTGTTATGAAAAATTTTACCATCTACCTGAAACGAAATACCTAATATTGATGCTAGTATGCTCTTTTTTTCCTTTGATTTTAAATTCGAGATTTGCTGATTTTCTAGTATATTTGCAATCTCAACTACAGTTTGATCTGCCTCGCCTCTAATAATGATATCAAGGCTCTCTTCCATTGAAAGAGTTTCATCTGGAAGAGCAGAAGGATGAGTTCCCATCACAGCAGTTATAATATTACCCTTAAATTTTTCTTTGATTTTACTGACTACCATAAGATCATTTATGATACTTGGAGTTGAGGTATCTAAAATAATTAATCTAGGATTAAATTCAACTATCTCAGAAATAGTATTTTCTAAATCTATTCTTCCTGAACATGAATCAAATAGTTTAACATCATGCCCATTTTTCTCACAATTACCAGCTGCATAGGCTAGCCATATTGGGTAATAGACCGTTCCACTTTTTGTTACAGCGGGACTTCTAGACGTCCTTGAAAACTTACCATGTTTTACTTTAAATGGGGGATTTAAAAAAAATACTTTCATACCTTAAGCTGCAACCTTAGGTCTAACATACCTTTTAAGAAAGCCTGCAAAATTTTTGATATATCTAAACAATTGTCCAGGACTTTCAACAGCTTTTAGCCTGTCAAAAATGTAGGAAGGTCTTAGATAAAATTGCCTCAAACCATAGGCGGCGGCATCATATATTTCTTCACCAGATAAATCAGGATAATCATATACTGGTAATTTAAGTGGGTCATAAAGATCCCAGTTTTTGTGTTTTAAATAACCTTTCTCTTTCATCTGTTTATAAAATCCAGTTCCTGGTGCGGGGACTGCTATTCCCAATGTAATAAAGGAAGCGTTTAAAGTTTTTAAAAATTCAATCGTTTCATACATAGATTCTCTAGTTTCTCCAAGAAATCCAACTACACAGAATAGTAAAATATCAATATCTGCATCCCTAGTCATTTTAACAGCATTAGTAATATAATCTCTCCTAACACCCTTTTTTATATTCTTTAATACTTGATCATCAGCACTTTCAAAACCTACACCAATAGTATGACATCCAGCTTTTTTCATCAAATCTAATATTTCTTCATTTAAACAATGGGAACGAGTCGTGCACCACCATGATAAATCTATTTTCTCATCTATCATCCTTTGAAAAATTTCCTTATTCCATTGGTGATCATATGTGAAGGTGGCATCATTAATAAAAACTTCTTTGAACCCAAGCTTTTTAACCCATTTTAACTCTTCAATTATGCTATCTACACTTCTTTTCATTACATTACCAAAAAATGCTGGCTGACAGCAAAAATTACACTTTGCAATACACGATCTACTGAATTGAACCATGGTTTTTGGCGATCGACGCATAGTTGGATCTGAATATAATTTTTGATCTAACTTATCATGGGCTGGGAAACCTAATTGATCATAATCGAGCAAAGGCGGATGATTTTCTGTCCTAATTAATTTATTTTCAGAATCCCTATAGACAATACCCTTAGCAAGACTAATATCATTAATGTTTTTAACAATATCTAATGATACCAATTCCCATTCATTTGAAAATATACCAATATCAAGATCGTTAGATTCTTCTAATGTCTCATTTGTGAGCTCCATCACATGCGTACCAAATGCTACTGTTGTACAGTCTGAATTAATATCTTTTGCTACTTTAGCTAATTTTACATCTTCGTAAATTGTACAGGTGGAGGTAGAGAAGAAAATAATATCTGGTTTTTTACTTTGAAAAAGTCTTTTTATATCAGTTAGATCTTCCCTAGCATTGTTCGCATCATAGAATATATTATCAAAGCCATTTTTTCTTAAGTAACCGGACATCCATAGAACATCAATGGGAGCTTTTTTAAAATCACTTTTATTTGTTCCATTACCGCCATATATTCTTTGTACACCATTCTTAGATGTTGCTGGCGGCTCAATTATGTAGATTAAAGGCCTATTCATATCCTAAGTTAGAATCTTTTTTATCAATTCCCAAATTTTTTGTACCATAATTGGAATGATAGAATTGACCATAAGTATTTACTGTTATCCTTCTTCCCACTTAAATGTTCTAATTTAAGATTTTCAATAAAATCTGCATTGAAAATCCTATTTTGTTCAATCTCTTTTTTATTTAAATATTTATCTAGTATTTTAT
This sequence comes from uncultured Fidelibacterota bacterium, assembly GCA_902611135.1. GTDB lineage: Bacteria > Fidelibacterota > Marinisomatia > Marinisomatales > UBA1611. The sequence continues at coordinate 34,433 of CACLYL010000007.1, forward strand.
CAAATCCCTGTTTAAACCATAAGTTCATAGGAATAGAAAATCCTCTTTTTTTACCGTTTAAAATTTGCTTTGGTAAAAGTTTTCTGACTTTAGTTTTTAATAGATATTTAGATGACAAGCCCGAGAGCTTTAAATTACTTGGAATAGTAGTGCAAAATTCAACTAATTTATGATCTAAAAATGGAACTCTCACTTCTAGGGCATTACCCATGCTTGCTCTATCAACTTTAGTTAGATAATCATCTAACAAAACAGTTTTTATATCAATATTAATAAACTTATTTATATAGTCATTCGATTTAAATTTTTCAAAATAATGTCCATAAAATTCAAAGGAATCTTTTAGGGATTTATTTAGCATGTAAGTTTTAGAATAAAGATTCCTTTTTAAACTTTCATCAAAATAAGTTAACCAAAATAGATGTCCATTATTAAAATCTAACTTAAACAAGCGCTCTAGCTTTCTTAGTTTTGATATTAAACTATTTAAATCTGAATTTTTTGGGAGAAAATTAATTAAAATAGGAAAAATTTCTCTAGTGATAAAGTCTGGAAAAAACTTCCTTAAAACATAATTTATTTTATCTATCTTATAATTGCCATATCCAGCAAATATTTCATCTCCTCCATCGCCCGAAAGCACTACTTTAACATGCTGTCTCGCAAATTTTGAAACAAAGTAAGTCGGTATAGCTGAGGAGTCAGCAAAAGGCTCATCAAAGTTAAAATAAATATCCTCTAAAATATCAATGTCCTTTGGTTCAATAATATATTGTCTGTGATCAGTGGAAAATTTATCTGCTATTAATTTTGCATTATCCAATTCACTATATTCCTTTTCATTAAAGCCAATAGTAAAAGTTTTTATTTTTTTTCTAGAATATTTTGATGCAAGTGCAACTAAAGTAGCAGAGTCTAATCCTCCACTTAGAAAGGCCCCGACCTCAACATCACTTACTAAATGGTACTTTACTGACTCTTCAATCAAGTCAAACATATTATCAGCAATCTCATTAGCTTTTAACTTATCTAAAAATTTAAAATCATAATCGCCATGATTAATATCCCAATATACTTTTTTTATTAGACTGCCCTCTTTATAGTTAATCATTGTGCCTGGTTCTAATTTATATATGTTTTCAAATATAGACATTGGCGTGGGAACATAACCAAAGGTTAAATAATTATGAAGAGCAGAATCATTTATTTTCTTTTTTAATTCAGGGTGTCTTATTATTGCTTTGATTTCAGATCCAAAAATAATTTTGCTTTCATCCCAAAAGTAATATAGGGGTTTTATACCAAGTCGATCTCTAGCGAGAATTAAACTTCTTTTTTCAATATCCCATATTGCAATAGCAAACATCCCCCTTATCTTTTCAACAAACTTGGTTCCGAATAATTGATATAACCCAATAATTGTTTCAGTATCTGATTTGGTTTTTAATTTGTAACCTGAACTTTTTAGTTCTAATTGAAGCTGTTTAAAATTATATATCTCACCATTAAAAATAACCAAACTCGTTTTTTTACTATTAAATTGTGGCTGATCACCATTGTCAAGATCAATAATTTTTAATCTTCTCATTCCCATAGCAATATCTTCATTAACAAAATAACCCTCGCTGTCTGGCCCCCTATGAGTGAGAGTTCTGCACATAGATTTAACAAGGTCTATGCTTGTATCATTTGTAAATCCTACAATTCCGCACATTTAACTTGTTAATACTTGCTTATAAATTTTTTCAGTTTCTTTTACATTAAGTTTTAATGTAAAATTAGATTTACACTTCTCATAACCATTAGTCCCCATATCTATTCTGAGTTTTGAATTGTGCATCAACTTATTAAGTGCCTTGACTAATAATTCTATATTTTCTTTATCTATTATTATACCAGTTTCACCGTTTGTAACCGCTTCAGGGATGCCCCCTACATTACTTCCAATAACTGCTAATTTATGCGCCATAGCCTCTAAGGCTACTCTAGGAAAAGACTCTTGAATTGATGGGATAGTTAAAACATTTATAATCTTTAACCAATTTCTAATATCTTTCTTAAATCCCACAAAGATAATTACTTTATCCATTTCATTATCTTTGACCCATTTCAATAGAAAATCTTTTTGTCGACCGTCACCTACAACCAAACATCTTAAATTGTTATTACCATCATCAAAAAGGAGCTTCAAGGCTTTAAAAAGATAAATATGACCTTTAACTTCGTCAAATACTCCCACAATACCTACAATAAAGAAATTATTATAGTAATAGTCAGATTTTTTTGATGTGTTTTGATTTTCTTTTAAAAACATTAACAGATCTATACCATTATATACTACTTTAACTTTTTTGGATATTTTCCCATTAATTTTAAAACTCTTTTTATTTGCATTAGAGACAGCAATAATCGCATCCATAAAGGATAATTGGAAAATTTTTAAAAATTTTTCTATGAAACTCTTATTTAATAAATCTCTTGAATGACATATAACTTTTGATTTCAAGGTAATTGCAACTAGTCCACAAATTATCTTTGATAAATTATCATGAGGGTGAATTAGATCAATCTTTTTTGCTTTGAGAATTAATCTTAACCTTAATGCAACTTTAAATATCTTAAAACTATATTTAATTAAGCTAAAAATATTTAGTTTTATTTGATTTCGATATAGCCCAAGGATATCAGGATCTACATGGAATTTAATAGTCTCTATTCCCTTTTTTTTTATCTTTTTGATTATATGATTATCTTTTGAATATATTACGATAGGATAAAATCTAAACTGATCGAGATTTGTCATTAGCTGAAAAATGCTGTTCTCTCCGCCTCCAACATTTCTAGCACCATGCATAACATACGCAACAGATATCATATTTAATTTATTTACTTTTTACGTGCTTTAGCGATGATTCCATTTGGTCCATAACTAACATTAATATCTGAAAATTCTTTTTCGTTAAACCACTTTCTTACTTCCCATATAGTTTTTGGTTTATCGTACATGGGAGCATATTTATCAAAGGTATCTAAAATTGACCACTCTAAAAGATCTTTATAGGTCATATTATCCATCTCCTTGATAAAGCCTTTATGGTATGCAATTGGAATAAAAAAAGCAAAATATTTTCCTAAAGGTATATTTTCAGTTATAAACATTTTTATTGGAAATAAAAATGGAACTACTTTAAATATAAAACTATATAATTTTTCTTTTTTAATCCTTTTAGTAATTGGCCTAAACCAGTATTTGAGATTTAGGAGGGTCCTAAATGAGAAATCATATACATCAATACATATCTCTCCTCCAGGCTTTAGATATGGAACAAGACTTTTGAAAGCTTTTTTAGGATTAGGAGTATGTTGCAGTACACCTAAGCAAAATATTTTATCAAATGATTCAGATTCTAATGGTATTGAGAAAATATTTGCTTGAAATACCACTAGATTTTGATTTTTGAAGTTATTCTGAAAATTAGCTTCAACAGCATCTGAATAATCAAAGCTATAAACTTCCGCTCCCGTTTTAATTATAACTTCAGTAAATCTACCAGCTCCACATCCAGCTTCTAAAACTTTTTGTAATTTTAGTTTTTTTTTATCCCAGCAAGTAACTCTATAAAAACGATTTTCTGATATTTTCAACTTACTGACACTATCTAATTGAGTCTTTTTATATTTATTCCATTGATATCCAAATGAATTTGCATAGTTGTTTTGATTAACAAAACGAGGGATACCATCAATTATAGGAAATTCAATTTTGCATTTTTTGCAGCATAAAACCTCAAAAGTATTTTCCCTAGTTTTTTTTTCTGGAATTAGTTTTCTATTACAATTATAACAAATAAAATTTTTCATTAATGTCTAACCTTTTGCAGATAGCTTCCTGTTTTTTAATTTAACTTCCCAGAAAGATAAAGCATAAAGCGAACCTACACTTAAATAAAACATTGCTTGAATCAAAGCGTTTAATATTGTCTCATAATGACCTGTTGAAACTAAACTAATCAAAATTATGGATTTAAAGGATAGAATAATAGGAACAATTTCTTTAAATTTATAAGATAAAGTAGAATAAGAGTGAAAAATAGGTATTAAGACTAGCCATCCAAAAATTATCAGACCGACTAACCCAATTTGATGCCAAATTTCAAGAATAAAAGTCTCTGAAAAAGACCCCATTGTCTTAGAATCAACAAATCCATTGCCAACAACAAGGGATATCAAATTATTTTCATTAAGAAAATCTTTTAATTCCGTTATGTTAGTTTTTGAGACTTGATCAGCAATTCCAAAAAAGTAAAGGTTAATAATTTCGGGAACGTATGAGGTTACAAGTCTCAAAACAGTAAAAAGTAGAATGATAAAAGCTATATTTTTAAGTTTAAAAAGGTTTGACCTATTCAAGAAAAGTATACCTGCAATAAGCATTAACCAAGCAGTTTTCACAAAAGAAATAAAAACCATAAAAACAAATAAAAATAGTAGGATGTAGTTTGGAATAATATAGCTTTTTCTTAATCCGTATTTAAATTTTGAAAAAAAGATTAAAGCACCTATGACAAGCAGATGAGCGGATGAATGTGGCGTCATCAACAGGCCAAAACCTTTATTCCAAAGGAGGTTGTTTACTTGATATACAGGATTAATATAGCTATCATAAGTTGCTAAACTAGTATTTTTTATATAAGGCAAATCACTGGGGTGTAAATCTCTAATATTAATTTGGATTTGCTCGAAGATAGTAAAAAATAATCCAAAACAACATATAATAATAAGGTACTTATTTAGATGGTAAAGGTTACCTAGATCATCTTTTACCAAAATAAAAATATACCATGAAATAATAGGAAATAATGCAAATCTTCTATACTTCTCTAAAGCTATTAGATCAAAACCAGAATTAAAGAGACCCACAGCAAACATAAGCGAGAACCAAACAAAAAGTAGAATCAATTTGTACATTAATATTGATATATTAGAATTAAATGAAAAGTATCTTTTTGATAAAGGGTAAATACACAGCCCTAAAATAGTGATATCTACCCACGCAGCAGCAACTGAGTTATATTCTAATCCATAATTAGCAAAGTAAAACCTGATTAATAGAAATAATGAGAAGAAGATTATCAAAAATTTCAATCCTAATAATCTGTTATAGTAGCTAAAATATATATTAGTAATTAATAATACTAAAAATATGAATATAGCCATTTAGGTGCGTCTTTTTAATTAATTTATATTTCAGGTTTAACATCATTCCTGATAAAATTCAATATCGCTCTGATATACTTTTCAGAAAAAAAAGTCAAAAAATATATCATAAAACATTTTTTATCAACTAAGTAATATTTTTTTAAAACCAACCTAGCTTTCTTACTATTTGAAATAGACCAAAGATATTTAGCTTTAATTATCGCTGTATATTTACTTAATATATCTAATTCTTCAGAGTACTTTGACTTAAAGTTTGGAATTAAATTTTCATAATTTTTAATATTTCTTTCCCACTCCTCATAAAATAGATTTTTTTCTGTAATTGAGCGTTGAAAGGGATGAATACGAATTTTAGCAAGAGAGTTCTTTACATATTTTAATTTCCAACCATAGGCAATTCTAATAAATAGATCTGCATCCCTCAAAGGAACTAGTTTAGGGGGGGTGTCAATTATTTTATCTGTCAAAACCTCTGAGCGAAAGATGACAGATGCTGTAGTAATTGGAAATTTGAAAATATTTTTTAAAAGTAAAGAGAAACATCTTCCTTGGATGGGAGCAAAAGTTGAGGAGTTTTTTCTATTAACTCCTTTACTATTAAAATATTTTACATCGCTGTAAACTAAACCTACTTCGCTATCTCTAAAATTTGGCACTTGTTCTGAAAGCTTATTCTGTTCC
>CACLYL010000008.1 GCA_902611135.1 uncultured Fidelibacterota bacterium
CATTCCAATTGACTATAAGGTAATCAGATTTATTAATTACTGCATTAAGGTCAAGATCGATAATCTCTCTCATCAGAAGTCTATAATCCTCAGGATTATTGAGTTTCATAGAGCGGAAAGAATCATTATTTTTATCTTTTATTATACTTTTGGTTTCTTTTACTGGATCAAATACTTCATGGTCCAATTTTTCTTTCAACCATTTGGTCATTTCTATACGCCAGTCAGCTCCATCATTTACGGCGTTTTCAATTGGTCCGGACAAATATGCAATCATAGTTATGTTTGTAGAATTTCCCGCGGAATGACTGAATTAATATCATTTGATATGATATTGGAACAGACATATAATGTTATTGTAAATTCTTTTTTTTTTATTCGTTACCATCTCTTACCTCGAGAACAGTTATATTTTTGGAATTTATTTTTACTTTTATCATATTGGGGTTGCAACAGACATCGCAGTCCCAAATGTCGGTTAGAACGCCCTCAAAATCCTTTGTTTCTAGATAAAAACTAAAATTTTCGAAGCAGAAAAAGCAAATAATTTGAATTTCCATCTAAACTATTGATTATTTAAGAATACAACATACACAAAATAACAAAATAACTAAACTTTCATCAAATAAAATGTAAATTGAATAAACATCACGAATTATACATTTAGTTTAATTTAAAAATCTAAATCAGGGTAAAATTTAATTCTTTGGTCTTTTTTAATTTTCAATTTAAGATTTGTTTGTACATCAATAAAAATCCCATTCCAATCAACTACCATTTGGTAGTTAAACCCTACCTCCCTAACACTCTTAACAATGCCTTCAAAAGATTTATTTTGATCACCCACTAATCCTTCTACTTTGAATTGTTCAGGACGAATACATACATATTGTATATTATCATCAGTGCTCAAAAAACTACGTTTTGAGTCTTTTAAATACTTTAACGGTATGAAATTAGCTTTTCCAAATAATAATGCAGTTTGTTTAGAATTTGGATTTTTAAAAACTTCATTTGGTACTCCCTCTTGAATAATGCGTCCTTTTTCTAAAACTATTAACCTGTCAGAAAATTCCATCGCATCATGTATATCATGTGTAACGATAAGAGCTGTAGTTTTTGATTCTATCAGTAACTTTTTTACGATTTGTCTCAAGCTAAATTTTAACTCATAATCAAGATTACTTAACGGTTCATCCATTAACAAGATACCAGGCTTAACTGCTATAGATCGAACAATTGCGATACGTTGTTGCTCTCCGCCGGAGCATTGATGAGGAAATTTCTTTAAAAGGGTATTAATTCCTGCAATATTGATCAGGTCTTTAATTTTTGAATCGGACTTTAATGCATTTTTACCTAAATATATATTTTCTTCTACCGTTAAATTTGGAAACAAAGCATAATCTTGAAAAACCAGAGAACAATTTCTTTTTTCTGGATTTATAAAAGTGTTTCCATCATTCACAGTTTTATTTTTTAGTTCTATTTTTCCTCTCATTGGTAGCTCTAGTCCAGCAATGATTCTGAGCAGGGTAGATTTACCGCTTCCGCTTTTACCTACAATAGTAACAATTTCTCCATTTTGTACCGTAAGGTTTATATCATCTAATATCAATTGGGCGTTATAATTTTTAGACAAATTTATTATTTTCAGCATAATATCTATTGCTGCCCATTTAATTGCTTAGAAATTACAAATAGAGCAGGAAATGAAATTAATATAATTAATAATGATGAAAGTGAAGATTGAAAAAAATTTGCTTGATTTATTAAGTCATATGTTAATGTTGAAAGTGTATCAAAATTGAATGGTCGAAGGATCAAAGTAAGAGGAAGTTCTTTAGTAATATCAATAAATACCAATAAAACAGAGAGCAAAATTGGCTTTTTTAATATTGGAATATTAATTTTAAAAATGGAATAACCAATCCTTCTTTTCATTAATCGAGCTGCTTGATTAATTGTTAAACATTGCTTTTCCATACTTGCTTCCAAGGGTTGCCATGCAACAGCTAAAAAACGAATTAGGTATGCAAATGTAAGACCAAAAACAGTTCCTGTTAATGTGATTAACGGCAAGTTGCTAAGTAATTTATCAAAGTTTAGAATACCTATGGCAATGATTGCTCCAGGCATAGAATATCCCAAAATAGTCAAAAAACCTAGTTTTTTCAAAAATTGATTATTATAAAAGTTCTTTATAAAGTTAATGAAAAAAGCAAAAGATGTAATTAAAAATGCTGATATTATTGAAAGAAGAACCGTATTTAACGTACCTCCAATAATATCTAGATTTGATGAATCGAAATTTATATATAAAGCCCAGCTAATTAATCTTGTGAAGGGAACTATAAAACCAAAAATAATAGGAGTGCAACAAAATATCCATGCGAGAGCGGTCTTTTTTTTGGATAGAGAAATCCTTTTTAACCTGTACATTGTTCCTGTTTTGTTGTGATATCTTTCATTGCCTCTTAGCATCCGCTCTAAAATCAAAAACAAAAAGACGAAACTAAGTAAGAAGGTTGATATTTTAATAGCACTTGTAAGGTCGTTCATTCCAAACCATGATCTAAATATTCCGATTGTTAGTGTGGAAATTCCAAAATATTCTACAGCACCATAGTCATTTAAAGTTTCCATTATAACTAAACTTAAACCCGCAATTATTGCAGGTTTAAGTACCGGCAACATAACCTTGAGAAAAGATTCAAATGGAGAAAATTTTAAAGTATAAGCTGCTTCAATTAATCGATTCCCTTGAATTGACAAAGATGCCTTTGTGGACAAATATATATAAGGGTATAAAACAAAAGTAAACAAACTGATTACAACTGAGTAAATAACCAAGCTATCTATTAGAATTAAAAAGTTTGAACCATAATTTTCGCGTACCCAAATGTATATAGGATTAAAATAATCTAGGATATCATAATAACTGTATGCAATAATATATGTTGGAATGGTTAGTGGTATTATTAAGAGCCATTGAATAATCTTTCTTCCGTAAAATTCATACACGCTTACAATCCAAGCAGTACCTACTCCAAAAATTAAACTTAATATTCCAACACCAATAACTAAAATGAGGGTGGAAAAAGTATACTTTAAAAGGAGAAACTCTTTTATATGGTTCCAATTATCAGAATATTGATAGGAGTTTAAAATTACTAAAGTCAAAGGTATAAAAGTTAATAGGCATAATAATTTTGACACCAAAGTCAGAATATTAGCTTTAAAATAAAACTCATTTTTAAGGTAAGTAATGAAATTATTGATGATTTACAGACCTTTTATGTTTATTCCCAACCAGCTTTGTCAAAGAGTTTTACAGCTTCAGCATTATTTTCACCAAGCTTAGATAGGTGGATTTTATCCGATTTAAAATTTCCCCACTTAGAAATCAAATCTGAATTGTTCTTATTCAAGCGTAAAGGGTATTCGTAATTATTTTTTGCAAATGTATTTTGACTAGATTCAAGAGTTAAAAATTCTAGGAAAAATATGGCTTCTGATTTGTTTTTGGAGCTTTTAGTAACTCCACCTCCGCTGACATTAATATGAGTTCCCCTATCATTTTGGTTTGGAAAAAGAATTGCAACCTTTTCGGCAACCTTTACATCATTTCCGTTTGATGAATTTTCAAGTAAGCCAACATAATATGTATTAACAACACCTATATCTGCTATTCCAGATGCAACAGCTCTTATCTGATCTCGGTCATTACCTCTAGGTTTTCTTGCCATATTTTCTCTGACAGACTTTACCCATTTTAATGCTTCATCTGATCCATTAGCTGTAATTATCGATGCCAACAAGGATTGGTTGTATATATTATTTGATGATCTGATTGCAAGCCGCCCTTTCCATTTTGGATTTGCTAGGTCTTCATATGAACTTAATTCCCGGTTATTTACTCTCTCTTTAGAATATACAATTACCCTTGCTCGAACACTTAATCCAAACCAGTAATTATCCTTATCTCGCATCGATTCAGGAATGTTTCGAATTAGAACATCGGAACTTATTGATTGTAAAAGGCCTTTATTTTTTGCCCGATATAAGCGACCCGCGTCCACTGTCAACAATATATCCGCTGGAGAGTTCATACCTTCATTTTCTAATCGTTGGATTAATTGGTCTGCACTACCCTTAATTATGTTTATATCAATCCCGGTAAAATCGGTAAATTTTTGAAATAGGATTTTATCTGAATCATAATGACGATGAGTATAAATATTTATTTCACTATATAAAATATTTTGAAAATGTATTATTGTTAAAACTAGTATTAATATTGTATTGAGCATACTATCGGTCCTCCCTGTTATATAGAATGGATCTGCCTCCCATAACAAATTAATTCTTTATCGGTTATATCTAATATTGAAATTTAATATTGGATTTACTAAACAATTGATATTAAAAGTGGTCATATTTAGGTACTATTTGACTAAAGATAAAACCCTTTTGAATTTTTAGTATTTATATGTTTAAGTTGATAAATGAAATATATTACACATATTAAAGATGCTTTTTTTGTTTTAATAATAGTTTATCTATCTGTTACAGTTACTGAAAATGTCCTGATGTTAAAACAACTGAGATCTCAACTTGAACAAACCAAAGAAAACTTATATCAAACAAATATTGTCATAGAGCAAATGCAAAAAAAACTAAAGGAAAGTTTAATCCATTACAGCTTTTAGTAGATTTTATTTCATGTTAATCTAATTATAATGATCTGACAGTTTTTCGATTACAATTTTTGGTATCCTTTTGGCGGCTCTCATATTTAACTCGCTCCTTGATGGTGCAAAACGGTCTTTTGCTTTTATCAAAGTACTATATTTAGAGTTTAGAGCTCGCTTATCCCCTTCATATGTTGCCCATTCATGAAAAAACTTTTCTTTTTCTTTAACAATATCGGAGAAAAGAATTTTGCTATCGTTAATATCTACTATTTTATATGAAAAGGTTAAGATGGATTTAGCACTCTTTTTATAATGCTTAATCTCAGCTGTAACTTTTTCTTTTTTTTTTCTGGTTTTTTCAACCCCATTTTCATCCAAATATGTTTCTTTTCCAACTGTGATTTCTTTTTCTTGTATTATGTTTTCATTTAAAATTGTTTCAGTTGGGCGATGAACAATATTTAAAGATGCACTCATGATATGGTTTGCGCCAGATAACGTTGCTACTTTTAAATATTTATTCTCTGTAATACCTGAATCCACCAGATTCCTCTCATTAATTATCGAACCTAATTGATCTCTTGTTACAAGTTGCAAAAACTCTTTCGAGTAATCGTTCTGAGAATTAATAATTTCTTCCCTCAGATAAATCACAATATTTCTATCACCATCAAAACGACTTACTAGCAGGGTAATGATTGCAGCTTTTCTTGTTTCCTCATAAAGGGCAATTGAATTTTTGTAGCCTGGCACAAAATCTTGAACCGCTTTGAAAGACTTTGCAGCTAATTTTTGACTATCCTTATCAGCACTTTTACGATGTTTAAGTCCCTTTAAATATTTAAAATCAGCAGCTAAAAAAGAAATCGTGTCTAACTTTTGACGGTAGTCAAAAGGAGCTAAATCAATTCTATAATTGCCATTATTGTTTAAAAAAGAAACTAACGATCTTAATTCATTGTTTAGATTTTGAAGTCCGGAATATTGAAAATATAAATTTGGCCAATTGATATTATTTTCAGATTCAATATCCAGAATTTTCAGTTTATAATTATTTCGTGATTTAATGAAAGCATTTTCAAAAAGCTCAATCACTGACTTTTTTTGAAAGTTATTTTTAATTGATTTTGAAGCAAAAAAAACTGCCTGGTCATAGTTTCCATTTTTATAATATTTCTTTGCACTTTGATACTCACCATAACCATCTATAAAGATGCTACAAGATAAAAAAAAACAGAACGCTAATAAAGTAAAGAAGTAACTTCGCATAATGGCCAACATATAACTATTTTACTAAGGATAAATTTAAATCCCCATTATTTTCTAAATTTGTTTTGATCTAAGAGAAAAGTAAAAAATATTCTTTGAAAATCTATATTTAACCAAAAACGTATTAAACAGGTTTTTGAGAAAATTACCATTTATTTAAATCGACTTCCAATGGTCTATCAAAATAGCATGAAAAGTTTTGCCAGTTTATTTTCAGGGCATACACCTCGATACCTTTATCAGCTGCATTATTTAAATATTTAGCGTAAACTGGATCTCCTTGCCAATTGGCTTTGAATAAATTGCAATCTGACCTATTCACCACAAAAATAATTGCAAACTTAAACCTCCCCTTATCCCTTATCATAGTATCTAATTGACGAATAGATCGCTCAGAGACTACTTTTTTGTTTTTGTAGTTCTGTTTTCTTTCCCCAAATGGATATATACCTGATCTGATAAAGGGTTTTGATTTATCGTAAAATGGTAATTTATAATGATCCTGATTGATATTTGGATTGTAACTTGCACAGACTACATTTTTTATCTCAATAATAATGATTTCGTTTTTACTATTTTTTAAATATAAATCTCCCCTATAGTCAATCTCTTTTGGTTTCTCTGTTAATTGATAACCATTAAAAGGATTCCATAGATTTTTCATAATAATGCTTTTGCAAATTTTCTCAGCCGTAAATGGATTGGCTCCTATGATTACTTTTCCATACACTTTATCATCAAACTTGACTAATTGAGCAATAAAGTCAGTCTTTGAGTTCTCATTGGATAAAGTCGCATAGATCTTGGATCCATTATTACATTGCTCTCCAAGATTCAAGAAAGGGGTATGGACCAAAACCTTTCTACCAGTCTTTGTAACTGCATCCGCTACATATGGAGATTTAATTATTTTTGAAGGTCGGTTACTCAGTATTAGAAGGACTGCTTTATCGAGAATACCTGTTAATTTATGCATCGGATTAGTTTTTAATTGAAAATTATATATGCTTTCAATCTATTTTAATAAAATCATCTTTTTCATTTGAATATTATTATTTGACTTGATTTGATAAAGATATACCCCCGCAGGAACTTTTTTTCCCAAATTATCGGTTGCATCCCATTTAATTAAATTAACCCCGAAAGAAGGTTTGTTCTTCAACAGATTTTTGATTAATCCACCCCTTAAATCGTATACACTTAGTTCGATACTTTGATCAACAGGAGCACTGTACTTTATGATTGTCCAGGGATTAAAAGGATTTGGATAATTTTTATATAAGGTAAGATTTTGACAAAGATAATCATTGTTAATTGTAGATAAATCTGAAAACGCAACAATATTGCTCGTAATATATACATCATCACCACCTGTTCCGTTTGAACCTCCAGTAGCTAAGCCAGATACACTGAATGTTATATTTCCAGAATTTTCATCTGGAGATAACCACTCAAAAATCCATGATCCTGATGTTGTTCTTGAATTCTGTTGAATATATGAGTTGTTTAATTCAAGGTTACTAGATTCAGAGCTAATTAAAAATTGACCAACTGGTCCACTCTCATTTTGAGCGGCTGCTTGAAACCCGTAACCTCTCGCACTAGTTCCTGTAACTACAACTTCTATAGTATAAATCTCATCTAGGGAATAGTTCGATGGTAATTGACTAAAATAGACAGATCCACTGCCTTCATTTACATTCCCAGAGTGACAGGTAGTACAATTTCTATACTGCGGAGCATTATTTGCATATCCTGAAGGTGGACCACTGCTGTTGCCATTCAAAATTGTGACGAATAAAAAAATGCTGACAGTTATCATTATTTAAACTACGAATAAATAAACAACAAGTTCTAAACTCTTAGTTAGAATTTTATAAAATTTCATCTAGTTAATAGATATTAAAATCTATTCTTGACCTTATTAATCATGGATATTCGTAAATTTTAATGATTTCATTCTAAGAAAATAAAGTTCAAATGATAACAAATACATTTTTACACTTTAAAGGAATAGGTAAAAGCAAAGAAAAAGCTTTTTGGAAAGAATCCATTTACAACTGGGGTGATTTAATGAAAATTTTTTCACTAGTGACAGGACCCTTTTATAATAATATAAAAAAGTCTGATTTACAAAAATCATTCAAATCCTTAAAAACAAATGATATTAAATATTTTGCAGAGAGACTACCAATAAATCAACATTGGAGACTTTTTAGGGAATTTAAATCAAAGTGCCTTTATCTAGACATAGAAACAACTGGTTCAAATAAATTTCCAAATGAAATAACAACAATATCCACCTATGACGGAAAAAGAGTCAAATACTATGTGAATGGCATAAATTTAGAAGAATTTAAAAATGATATTTTTGATTACAACCTTTTAATTACTTATAATGGAAAATCATTTGATATACCATTTATAGAGAGATACTTTAATATTGATTTAGATTTGTACCAAATTGATTTAAGGTATGTATTTAAAAGCCTTGATTTCAAAGGAGGTTTAAAACTTATTGAGAAAAATTTAGGTATAGATCGAGGAGACCTTATTGATGTAAATGGGCTTTTTGCCATTCATCTTTGGAATGAATACATATTCAATAATAATAAAGAAGCACTTAACACATTAATTGCTTATAATATTGAAGACACAATTAATCTTGAAACCTTAATGCATATTGGCTACAATTTAAAAGTAAAAGCATCGGGTCTTCAAAATTTTAAAAAACTAGAAATACCCACTAAACCAAAACATCATTTTCTACCCGACAATGAGTTAATTAGAAAATTGAAAGTGGATTTAAAATACTTTTAGAGTTTTTGAAAGGGTTTTATTGGTCAAATTTTCTACTATCAATATTAATGATTTTTAAATTGAAAACAGAATCAACTTTCTTATTAAAGATATCTCTAATCTCTGTGATTAAAATTTTCATTATTATTTCATAATCGCCGAAAATCTGGGTGCTCATTGAATTTGTTCTAACCTCAATTGTATCATAACCATTAAGTCTTTTAATAAATTCATCAATTCTTGATAAATATTTTTTATCAAGGGGGTATAAACTAACCTCTACCGATATATCCATTATTGTTCCATTTAACTAGTGGATTTAAAAACATGTCTGAATTAACTGTTTGAGTAAAAGCCAAACTGTTTTTTGTTATTTAGATCATACTCATATTTTTCAAGTAAAAACTTGACGGATGAAAATGCGACATTAGACCAGGGAATATCTTTTACTTGGAATATCTTAACTTCTGAAGTCTCACTATTACCAAAATAATCTTCATTAAGAATTTCTCCTAGATAAATGATATATATTTGGCTTATTCTGGGTATACTATAGGTTCCATATAATTTGATTATCTTTATTTCAAGATTTGCTTCCTCTTTAGCTTCTCTTTTTGCTCCATCTTCTAAAGTTTCTCCTATTTCTAAAAATCCTGCTGGAATTGTCCATTTGCCAAAGCCTGGTTCTATATCTCTTTTACATAAAAGTACATCAAAATTTTTAATTGGCAAAATTCCAGCTATGATTTTGGGGTTATGATAATGAATATACCCACAAACCTTACAACGGTCTCTTTTAAGTTCATCACCCTCAATTGAGACGAATTCAGTTTCTCCTCCACATTTAATACAAAACATAGAAATAAAAGTTCTCTCTATTTAAAATTTTAAGTTTGGTTCTAATTCGAAATTATTCCAGATAAAGGCTTGTATATCTGCCTCTAGTGCAATTCTCTGATCCAATGTCACACTTCCATGACCTGCTTTCGTTTGAATTCTTATAAGTGTAGGGTTTTTTCCAGTTTGAATCTTTTGCAACCCAGCAATAAACTTATAGCTATGAGCAGGCACAACTCTGTCATCATGGTCAGAAGTCGTAACAAGCGTTGCTGGATAGGAGGTGCCCTCTTTGATAGAATGGACTGGGGAATAGGTTTTTAAATAATCAAACATTTCTTTCGATTCTTGAGCCGTTCCATAATCATAGGCCCAACCTGCGCCTGCTGTAAATTGATTATATCGAAGCATATCAAGTACCCCCACAGCTGGTATAGCAACTTTCATAAGGTCTGGCCTTTGTGTCATCGTTGCACCAACCAGTAATCCACCATTTGAAACACCTCGTAATGCTAAATAGTTTGATGAAGTAAACTTTTGGTCAATTAAATATTCCATTGCCCCAATGAAATCATCAAAAACATTTTGTTTATTCATTTTAGTGCCTGCATCATGCCATCTTTTTCCATATTCACCCCCACCTCGAATGTTTGGCACAGCATAAATACCACCATTTTCTAACCAAGCAATGTTCATAGAACTAAAACGTGGAGTAATGCTTATGTTAAAACCGCCGTACCCATACAGAATAGTAGGGTTCATTCCATTTTTAATGATTCCTTTTTTGTAGGTAACAAACATTGGAATCTTAGTTCCATCTTTACTTTTAAAAAATAACTGGTCCGATTGGTAATCATTTGGATTAAAATCAATTTTAGGTTCTTCGTATAATTCTGAAACACCTTGTTCGATGTCATACTTAAAAATTGTATTCGGATAGACGTAAGAGGTAAATGAATAATATAATTCTTTTTCAATGGCTTTGGCGGAAAAGCCTCTAGCTGATCCAATACCAGGTAGCTTTACATCCCTAATGTAATTACCATCTAAATCGAACTGTATGACTCTTGACTTTGCATCCTCTAAATAATTCGCAAAGAAATACTGACCAGCCGAACTTACTCTGAGGACAGTCTCTTTTTCAGGGATAACGTAATTCCAATTGTCTAAATCCTCAAGGTTGAGCGATAGTAAACAAAAATTTGGCGCATCCTTATTTGTATAAAAATAAAAGATTTCATTTTTGTTACAAATGTAAGAAAAGTCATGTAGGTAATTATCTTTAATTTCGACCAATTTACTATTTTTATCATTTAAAGATTGGACAAATAATTTATTTCCAGATGTAGTAGTAGCTGCAGATATGATTAAATAATTTTGATCCTCAGTTACATAAGCAGATACATATCTATTTGGCTGTTTATCTCCTCCAAATATAAAAATATCCTTACTTTGAGGTGTTCCAACTTGATGATAATAGACGGTGTGAAGTTGAGTTTTTGATGATAGCTGACTCTCTCCTTTTGGTACTTCATAACTGCTATAAAAGTAACCATCATTCCCTTTCCATGATATTCCGCTGAACTTGATATTTTTTAATGTGTCCTCAACGATACTTTTATCCTCAACTCTAATTGTTATTGCTTTCCTCCAATCAGAACCTCCCTCAGTAATCAAGTAAGATGCTGTTTTATAATCGTCGCTAAAATATATACCTCGAAGCGCGACAGTTCCATCCTTAGAAAAAGTATTTGGATCAATAAAGATTTCCTCATTTGAAAGCGAACCTGAAGGCCTTCTGTATAAAACCGAATGATTTTGAAGACCTGAGTTTTTGTAGAAATATTCATAATTACCTCTCTTGAAAGGAGCACCAATTTTTTCATAATTATTTAACATTTCAATTCTACGTTTTAGGTTATCACGGAACGTTAAAGTATTCAAGTAACTCTGAGTTATTTTATTTTGACTTTCTACCCATTCTGAGGTTTCTTCAGACATGTCATCCTCAAGCCAACGATATGGATCAGGAACATTTACACCATGGTATACATCAAAGTGATTCCCCTCCCTTGTTATTGGATAATTGAGATTAGTATAATCATTGGAGCACCCGAGAACTAAAAAACTAATAACCATTAAATATTTCATGTAAAAACCTTAGAAAAGTTAAAATTTAAATTATTGAGTCTGATATTGACTTTAATTCTCTTTGATAAAACTCTTATGATGGCTCTGGAACCTTATCGATAGATAATATTGTAAATTTAGTTTCACTACCTCTCACGTCCAAAGTAAAGGTATCGTTTACCTTTTTACCTACAATTGCCTGTCCGAAAGGCGAATGAATCGTAATAACCAATGGAAAGAGATCTAATTCAAATTCAATTGGACCTAAAAGATAATAATCCTCATTAGAATCTTTTCCCTCTTCTTTGATAGTAACCATATTTCCAAAGCTAACCATCTCAGTATGTATATCATTGTATTCTACGATTTGGAACGGTGAATGTGTTTGTAAAATTTGTGTCTTTCGCACAATCATACTTTGTTCTTCCCTGGCAGCATGATATTCTGCGTTTTCTTTAAGATCTCCATGACTTGCTGCATCCCTAATTCTGACTGCAGTATCTTTTTTTTGTTGATCTAAATCTTTCATCTTCTTTTCTAATAAACTGTGCGTGGATCGCAGTATTAATGTTGCCACCTAAATTCTCCTGTTTTTATATATACGCAAAATTAAAAAAGAATTTAAAAAATTTAAAATTTATAAACTAACGAAGTAAAGATAATCTAATATTTATTTTTTAAACATTAAACTTTCTTTTATTTGAAATGCATACTTTGTTTTTCTAGTATTTTTGGCACTCTGAACTATAATAAATTTATCTTTGACCATAATTATATTCGGTATTTTCCTCATTTCGATCTGTGGCATTTGGAGGAGCAATCGATAATGATGAAATACTTTTTCTTAAATCAATACTCAGGTTAATTTCCAAAGATTGGATCGAATCGAGTAATTGATCTGCATTTCTTCCTCCAATTATTGGCGAGGTAATTGCGGGATGGGCTAATACCCAAGCTAGACTTAAAGCTGTGGGAGAAACATCTAAACTTCTTGCAAGTTTATTCAGCTTTTCAGCGACTTTGTAATTGTGCTTGTCTCCATATCGTGTTCCATACATTTTATTTTCAATAAGTCTTCCGTTTGAAGGTAGAATATTTTTTGAATACTTTCCAGTGAGTAATCCACCACCAAGTGGAGAATAACTAATCACTCCCAATTCTTCACTCATCGCCATGGGAAGAATTTCAACTTCTGCCTGTCTTTTTACCAAATTATACATTGGTTGTATACATTTAAAAGAATTCCAACCATGCTTTATTGAAATTCCTAAACCTTTAGCAACTTGCCAAGCTGCAAAATTACTTGCACCAAGATAGAGAACTTTTCCTTGGGTGACTAGATCGTTTAAGACTCGCAGAGTTTCCTCTAATGGCGTATAATCATCAAATCTATGAATGAAATATAAGTCAATATAATCTGTATTTAATCGTTTGAGACTCTGATCTATTGAACATAAAATATGTTTTCTTGTCGCTCCTCTTGCATTGATATCTTCCCTTGTGGGAAAATATACTTTACTAGTTATTACCAATTCATTGCGGTCACTCTGAATCAGTTTACCCAATATTTTTTCAGATTTTCCTTCCTCATATACATCTGCACAATCAAAAAAATTAATCCCTCTGTCTCTACATAAATTAAACATCTTTTTCGACTCTGCTTCATCGCTTACTCCGCCAAAACTCATTGTCCCAAGGCATAGCCTTGAGACTTTAATTCCTGTATTTCCTAGTATCTTGTACTTCATCCTATTTTGTAAAATTTTAAATAGTAAAATAAATTAAAAAAAATTTTTCTTCAAGTAAGTAAATGCTATTTTCTTCCTCAGTATTTTAGATTTATAGAAATTTTCTCTTTACTTTTTGATTTTAAACAAAAAACAATATACTCAAAAAAAACTGTCTAATCTTTTTTCGGTGGAAATTTTCTACCATTTAAAAATTCACCGATAAAAGTATTCCTAACGAAATAGTGATAACTGAAAAAGCATATAAATGTAACTATAATTGAACTGATTATAAATTTCAAAGTTATACTCAGGTCACTTTTATGAAAAAGTGAGGGAATAAATATGGTTAGTGGTAGATGAATGATGTAAATCCAATAGGATGAATCACTTAGGTATTTAAGTTTCTCTGAGTCTTTATTAAAGTATTTGACAAAAAAAGATATACTAAGTAATACTAACGCTGGAATTCCAAAATTGTAAATAAATATGTATATTCTCTTGAAAATCATATTTTCTTGAAAATATGCATTTTGGATCGTATTTCCTAAACAATCGTCGCACTCTGACCAGCAAAATACGCCTAGGGTAATCCTTTCGTTTGTCACCCTAAACCTTCGATCACTATAACGATCATAACCACAACCTCCATCTCTAATCTCTTTACCGTTTTCCCATCCAGATCCAAACCATTCATTATGTAGGCCATTTCGAAATTTATAATCGTAAACGCCCGGTTTTAATTTTAATGTAATTGACCATATACCGCCTCCTATATCTTTCATTTTTTGTCCTGAGGGATTACCAAGTTGATGTACGGATAAATAAACAGCCGGAAAGCCTCCCAAACCAGACATCACCTCATTTTCACCCATATCAACTAAAAAAGTTACTTTCTGTGGTTCCCCCTCATTTGCTTTTTTAGGAAATGCTTTAAATGCCTCATAAGAGCTTGGCTCTTTAGAAAGTAAGTGAGGTAATAAAAAAGTTATAAACAATATCCAAGTTAGGGTAATGAATAGAAAGTATCTTCCAGGACTGAGGTCATTCAAAGAATCCTTGCAATGATATACCTGCCATCCAATATAGTAAAAAAAGGAAAAAGATATAAACGACTTTACAGAGGATGGAAATAGAAACCAAAACCAATACGCCCATTGTGAACCTGAGCCTTGTGGCATATCTTTTACCAAAATGGACATTATTGAACCAAAAATTAAAGAAAAAGTTAGAGTCCCAACCCATGGCATTTTTAAAATGTTTTTGACAAGCACCATTGAGATACTTTGAAAGGGATTTTTTCTAAAAATTTTATCAAAGATAAAGACGATAAAAGACATGGTCATTAAAAAATTTAGAAACCATAAATGATGAGTCAACTCGTAAGGAATGAATGAGCCTATAGTGTTTAGGGAAGTGATAGAGTCAATTAAAGAATTTTTAATTCCATGATCTTTGCGAATTAATTCAAAGAATTTAAAGCTAAATTCGTTTAAAATATGAATAGGCGGCAAAGTAAGGAGCAGTGGCAACCCTATCCTTTTAACCCTATTTATGAACATTTCCTTAGAACCTTTTCTGTAGTATAGTAAAGCACCAAAAAAACCAGAAATAAGAAAAAATGCTGGCATCCGAAAATAGTGTACCAAACCTACAAACAGAGCAATAAAACCACCATATATTGCATAATGAAATGCTGCAATATGAAAATAAACCCCTAAAAGCATCAAGCAGCCTCTTAAAGCATCCAAAGAGTGAATTCTATTGGTTTTCATATATAAATAATTTAGGTTGTAAAAGAACCCTCCTAGACCCCTTTTCAACAAAAAAGAAAATTAAAAATCTTTACAACAAAAATTAAACTTGTTTTTTGCAAGTTACTACATATTTATAAACAATTTTAGATAAAATTCACCTTAAATAAGCATAAAATATCTAAAACTATTTATTTTTATGCATATATTATATAAAATAGATCGTGAAAAAATCACAATTAATGCAAATTCTAATTAATAAGTCAACTCTGAATGTAAAAGATTTCACTGAAAAAGTTGGAGTAAATCGGTCTAGTTATCATTTGTGGAGGACTAAAAAAACAATTCCAAAAAAAACAACAATTAATAAAATAGCTCAAGTGTTAAATATTGAGCTAAAATGGCTAGATGAAGATGATGTAATTATAGTAAGTAATAAAAGAAGCGAAATAAAAACTAAAACTGAAAAAGGGTACGAAAATAATTTAGAGCTAATTAATTATCAGCGAGATGAAATTGCAAGGTTAAAAGAGGAAAATAAACAGCTCAAACAAAATCCTGTAGAATCTGTTTTATTTAAAGAACAAACTTATGATTGGAAAAGTTTTGTTGAAATAAAAATATCATACAAGGGAATTAAAAGAAGAATATATCAAGTTGAAAACATTGATGTTTTAGCAAAAAGTTTAAATGCAACGACCGGAGATATTATGCCTTATTTTGATCTAAATAATTGGCACTTTATGGAATCGCATCCAATAAATAAACTTATAACGAAACAATCATTAGAAAGTCTCAAAAATAAAACTAATTTATTTCAAAATATTCTAACTCAATTTAAAAATTTCGGCAAATTCTTTTCAGGTGATCATTTCATTACCCTGTTTGTTGATTATCAATTTAAAAATACTTTTAGTAAGACAATTAATCATTGTAAAATAATTGATTCTGAAAAATTTAACATTGTAAATAAGGTAACCATCTTAAATGACTAGTTTATAAGAAGTACTATTCTACTCCAGACTTATCCTAAATGATGAGGATGGAAGTGAATCGCTGTTAAATAATGTTGCAATTGGAGTATCAGACCAAGCATATCTAACTAATCTAGGGTCTTTTACAGAATCGGAATAAACTAAAATATAATCTTTGAAAACCTTTACCTTAGCTTCTAAAAGCACATTCTCCGATCCAGCAATCTCAAATTCATTACCCCTATCGGATAAATTTATTAAGCCAGATCCAGTATTAGTAAACTGAATTTTAATTTTGCTATTATCTTTTTCCACTGATTTTAATTTGGGTTCTAATGCTATTGAATCTTGGTTATAATCATTTTTTAAAGCATATGATGCAAGCCCCTCACCAACATCTTTTTTATTAGAGGGGTGTATATTATCAAAATTCCCAATATCCATTGTTACAACCATTCCGGTGTTAGCTAATTTTAGAGTTTTTCTTTGTGCGTCTCTTAAATTTTGGGATACCTGATATGCCGGGTCCTTGTGGTATCTAAAAGGTGCAATTTGAACATAATAAAATGGAAATTCAGCTTCCCATTTGTCTCGCCAATCTTCAATCATCGATGGGAACAATATTTCATATTGTTCAGCTCTTCCCACATTGGCTTCGCCCTGATACCATATTGCCCCTCTCATCGTATAAGGGATGATAGGATTTATCATTCCATTAAAGAGCGAGCTTGGTAGCCAGGGATTCAATTTTATATAACTCACTCTGTTAGAGAAATCAGTGTCAATCTCATAAATAAAGTAATTTTTATCGTACAGTTCTGCTATTGGCTCGCATCTCCATTCGCCAGAAATAGATATTGTTTTTCCAGAGTTATTGTAAAGTTTCATTGGACCTTCAATGTAACCTGGTCCACCAGTATCGATTGCACGGATCGCAATTATGTTAATACCATTTTTTAAATATTCTTTTGGTACATTATAAACCCGTTCGGTGTGGGCAACACCCAAACCAGAAAGTCCCCCAATAAAATTTCCATTTATATAGGTTTTATCCATATCATCAACATATCCAAGAAATAGAGTGTAATCATCAGATATATCATCTATAAATATTTGCTTACGTAACCAAACAGCACCATCAAAGGACGAGAGCAAATTATCAAACCTACCTGGTAGAGTTACCTTTTCCCAATTTTGATCGTTGAACTTTTCCAAACTAAGATTTTCATCTAAAAATTGGATATCCTTATACTTCTGTTTTAATTTATCCTTGGCATTTTTCTGTTTTGGTACCTTTACTGATTTAAAATTATTAAACCAATTATAGACATCATCTTCAGAGGCATTTTTGTCATAAATATCTGTTATCTCAGAAAAAAGGCCGATTTCTTTTAATTTTGAAACACTAGTCCAAGCCTCCGCAGGTGTTCCACCCCAACTGGTGTGTATTATTCCAATTGGAATATTTAATTTTTGATGGAGAGACCTTGAAAAAAAATAAGCAGTTGCTGAAAAGTCACCTACAGACTGCGGTAACGCTTTTTTCCAATTACCTTTTAAATTTGAATGCGGTTTTGCGCTATAAAATTTCTCAACATTAAACATGCGAATATCAGGATACTTTGCATTTGATATTTCAACCTCTGAATTATCAATTGGGTCTTTAGGCGGCCAACCTTTAAGTGGCATAGCCATATTTGATTGACCTGATGCGATCCAAACTTCTCCCACCATAATATCATTCACCTCTACCATTTCCTTGTTTGCTTTTATAATTATTGAATGTGGACCACCGGCAATTGGTGTCTGTAGTTTCGTAAACCAATTTCCAGCGCTATCAGATTCTATTACAAAATTTTCTCCCCAACT
Source organism: uncultured Fidelibacterota bacterium (assembly GCA_902611135.1). Lineage (GTDB taxonomy): Bacteria > Fidelibacterota > Marinisomatia > Marinisomatales > UBA1611. The sequence continues at coordinate 18,057 of CACLYL010000008.1, forward strand.
AGCAGTAATGTTAATTGATTGATTGACAACTGATTTACCCCAAATCGTTGCTAGAGTGTCCCTCTGAAGCACCATCCCATCTGAAAATAATGGATTTACGGTCAGTTTTTGTTGGTTATTAAAACAAGAACCAAACCAAATGCAAAAGGACAGAGAAGCGATTATCTTTAAACTTAATTTAGAAAAACGTGATTGATCTGATATTATCTTTTCCATGTGCCACCATAACAGTAATGAGGATTATTTGGTTTGACTAAAATTAAACAAGATTTACAGATGAAGCACCAAACTTTTTGTTCGTTGTATCGAACTCTGTACATGATATTGGACTCAACTTCACATCGAAAACATTTCTTTCGTCTTTTTTGATTCAACCTACTTTTTTCTTTCCCTTTTTCTTCTAACGATTTGTTTAACTTCATTTTGGGCCTGTTTCCAAGTAATATTGCCATCAACCAATTGATCTTTCAATGAGTTATTAAATTCACTTTTTAATGACCCCTTTGAGCTCCAACCTCGCGCCCAAAGAGATTGATTTTTTAGTTCATCTTTCGAAACAACAACACACTTGCTTTTATCACAGATGGCAAACAATTCGATAAGATTATTTCTTTTATCTATATTTTTTACTTCATAATGTTTCCAACCATGAACTCTTTTTATTGAAGTCCATTTGGATTTCTGAAGTTTCACAATTTTATTATACTTTTTGTCATAATTGTTAACCATAATATGAACTAATATTCTTTTTGTTCTAATCCTCTTAAAACAGTCTATCTATCAGTTTCATCCCATTCGACCTGATTGGTAATCATCAAAAGCCTCAAGAATTTCTTTTTTGGTATTCATTACAAAAGGACCTCCTCTAGCAACCGGCTCATTTAAAGGTTCTCCTGCTACAACAATAAATCTTGTATCTGATAGGGATGATTTTCCATTAATACTTCCCTTTGTGTCCAAAACTCCCAATTGTCCTTTCTTTAAAATTAAATTGGATATTATTTCGCCTTCATAGACATAAATAAAAGAATTCCAACCATCATTAACTTTTAAATTAATATTAGATAATTCATTGATACTAACATCTAAGTAAAGAAATCCAGTATGTGATCTGCCAGGACCTTTAATATTATTATAAAGGCCTGATATTATCTTAATATTCATTCCACCTATTAAGATACTGGGAATTTTATTTGCTGGGATATCTTGGTAGTAAGGATCAATCATTTTTTTTTCCTTTGGTAGATTTAGCCATAGTTGAAAACCACGCATACTTCCTTCAGTTTGTTCAGGCATTTCGCTATGAACAACTCCTTTTCCTGCAGTCATCCATTGCACAGATCCATCTTTTAAGTATCCTTCATTGCCTGCACTATCCTTATGCCTAAAATTCCCCTTTATCATGTAAGTTATAGTCTCAAATCCACGATGAGGATGAGGAGGAAAACCTTTTATATAATCATTCGGATCATCACTTCCAAACTCATCAAGTAATAAAAAAGGATCTAACATATTTAACTCTGGGCTACCAATTATTCTAGTTAAGCGAACGCCAGCACCATCACTCGTTTTTATTCCATTAACTTTATATTTAATCTTTCTCACTTTAAAACTATCAAATCCTGAATTGACCATGTAGATTTTAATTATATTACCATTACTATTTGTAACATATTATTAATCTATAAAGATAGTATTTTTTAATTTTTATTTTCTTCTAATTTTTCTAGCCTCATATTTAAAGCCTTTATATCATCTTCAATATCATTTACCTCTAAAGCTAAAAGTCTAGAAAGGGCATCAACACGTTCTCCAATATTAATTTCTAAATCAAAAAGAGATTGAACCCAGCCTTTTTCATTGTAATACTTTTTATCATCATCTGATAATTTAAACCGTGCTTGCCCAGTGGTTATGAAAAATATCAAAACGATAATCCCACCAGTAATTATACCTTTCAGAAATTGACTCATAAAATCACCTATTTATAAAATTTTCGAGAATCAATTTAAACTAAAAAATCAGAATTTTATTAAAATATTTGTAAATTCAATCATGAACTTGTTAAATAATAAAATTGCAATTATAACAGGTGCAGGAAGGGGTATTGGAAAGGCGACCGCCCAACTGTTTCAAAAGGAAGGCGCTACGGTTATTATTGCAGAAAGTAATAAAATTTTAGGTAAAAAGACAGCAGATAAAATTGGCGGATATTTTATCCATACGGATGTTAGTAATGAAGAGAGTGTTAATGACTTATTTGAATCTATTAAACATAAATTTAATAAATTAGATATCTTGGTAAATAACGCTGGAGTATTAAAAGATAACACCCTAAAAAAGTTGTCCTCAAACGATTTTGATTCGGTGATAAATATAAACCTAAAAGGCACTTATTTATGTGGGAAAAGGGCCGCTGATTTAATGATTGATCAAAATTATGGTGTCATATTAAATGCTGCATCTGCTGTTGCTCATAATGGAAATTTTGGCCAAACTAATTATGTTGCCAGTAAGAGTGGCGTAATTGGAATGACCAAGGTCTGGGCGCGGGAATTAGGAAAATACAATATTCGTGTTAACGCAGTTGCTCCCGGGTTTATAAAAACTGATATGACAAAAGATTTACCTGAAAAGATCATTCAATTAATGAATGACAAAGTTCCATTAAAAAGGTGGGGAAAACCTGAAGATGTTGCAAAAGCATATACTTTTTTAGCTAGTGAAAATGCCAGTTATATATCAGGTGCAACTTTAAATGTTGATGGCGGAGTGGTGATATAAATTTTTAAAAGCTCAACAAATCAAGTTCTGCATAGTAATCTTAAAGATCCATTCGACCTATTTAAATAGTATACACCTTGGTTGGTGTGGTTCTACCTTTCAAAGTAATCTCGCCACTTAGCTTACTTTTATCATGAAGTTCCCTTTTTAGAGCCGTGTAAATCTCTTGACTAAAAGAGATTTCAGTTTCAAATTTTTTATTTGCTTGTTCAAGTCTAGACGCAACATTAACTGTATCACCAATAGTACTGTATTGAAGCATTTCCTTGCTTCCTAAATTACCTGCAATGACACTGCCCGTATGAATTCCGATTCGCATGGTGATGGATTTAATACCATGATTTTTCCAATACCTTGAAGTTTCTTTTTGATCCCATTCATTGTTCAGTTCCATTAACATTTTCTTCATTTTAACAGCGCAAAGTGTTGCATTGTTTTCATGATTTTTTAATTTTTCTGGAGCACCAAATACGACCATTATCGAATCACCAATGTAATTCAGAATGTGTCCATCAAATTCTTTAATGGCTACATGCATTTTTGTAAAGTATTCATTTAAAAATTCTAGAGCAACCTCAGGAGACATCTTTTCAGTAATTGTTGAGTAAGCACTTAAATCAGAAAATAAAATACTGACCCATCGATTTTCTCCATCCAAATCTCCGCCTTCTTTGATCATTTTTTCAGATAAAATATCACCAAAATATCTCTTTAAAGTGTTCTGCATCAGTTTTTTTGTTTCTTCAATTGAAATTGCTTTAGCAAAATCTGACCTTGAGTTATACTCATTTTGATATTTGTTATATGTTAATAGGACTAGAGGGATTGGAATTGAAAAAAACCATATTATGATCGATGCATCTTGAATGTTAATTAACATAGGAATAAATGTTGAGAAAAAAAAGAAAACAGTTATCAAAGAAATGGTAAAACTAAATGGAAAAAGTATATAAATAAACAACAGGAGAACAGGAATAAAGAGCAAAATATCTTTTTGCGAAAGTCCAGATTGTTCTAAGGCATCTGGATTTAACATCATAAGATAGATTTGAAAAAAGTGATAAAAAAGGAATAGAACACATAAAATCAAATCAAACTTTTTCTGTTTAATTGTTTTCGGAAGAAAAAAGTAGGATATGTAAGCAGAGAAGAATAAAGGAAAAACTAACAGAGTGTAGCTAAATCCTCCAAGGGCAATATAGAAGTTTACCGCATCACCAACTGTCAATAGTAAAAAGAAAATAATAGCAAAATTAATCGGTTTTCTTATACGATTAAATTTTTCTGCCATAAATCTTTCTTCCATGATATGGTTTTCAAATTTACACGTATACTTATCTATTCGTGCTATTTCATTAATATATTGCATTATTGGTGTAGAATTACAAAAGGTAGAAAGTAGATAATACCTAAACAACTATCGCTGGATGATATCATATGCTGGCTTACAACTTTTGACTTTTAAATGTATTAACGATGACTACGCCCATAGCAATAAAGAGAAGACCTACAAAGGATTGCCATTGCAAATTCTCATCATAAATTAGGTAACCAAATAGCGTTACAAGGAATATACCAGCTCCTGCCCAAGTTGAATAAACGACAGCAATAGGTATCTCTCTCAGAGCAAATGTTAAAAGATAAAAGGATAATGAGTATGAAAGTACTAATATAATGCTTACCATAGGTTTTGTGAAATTTTTAGAAAAAGGAAGTAAAATAGTTGCAAAAACCTCAAATATAATTGCTCCAATAAGGTATATATATGATAACATGTTAATAATACGTTGTTTAGTTTAGATTAAATTAACTTAATAAAATCATTTAAAATACTCTTGACCGAATCTTCATTGTAAGGGCTTGTATTATTTACCATGATAGTCCGTGGGAATACAATAACCCCAAGATGTTCTAATTGAATTCGAAAAGTCGAAAGAAATCTAGCCCCTGCACCACCACTGTGTGTACCTATAAGTGCCTTTTTATTTGAAAAAAGTTCTCTAAAGTTATCAGTGATAACTGATATCCATGTAATAGCATTTGTGAGTATGGGTGGAGAGCCTCCATTATACTCTGGTGCACAAAAAATCAATCCATCAGCATTTTTAAATTTTTGACCTAATTCATAGATAAGTGCTTTGTCAATATTATTTAAATTAGGTAAATAAAGAGGCATTTCATAATCCTCTAAAACTACTATTTCATTTTTAATATTAATATCTCTTTTTATGTTCTTGGCAAGAATAAAATTCGTACCCTTGGTAGCAGAGATAATTAATATTTTAGACATAAAATGGGTTATTTATTTTAAAAAAATCATTTTGTTTGTTTTATGAAATTCTGTGCTGGTTATTTGGTAGAGATATACTCCAGATGCCAAACTTTCACCTTTCTCATTTTTTCCATCCCATTCAATAGTTTTTAATCCTGGTCCCTGATGTTCATTTAGTAAAGTTCTTACTTGTCTTCCCATTATATCAATAACGGAGATTTTAATGTTTATTGATTTAGAAATATTATAATGAATTTTTGTAGAGGGGTTAAATGGATTTGGATAATTTTTAAATTCTTTTAGAAGATATTCAGACTGGATCGGGTCTTTGGAAACACTAAGATCAGAATTAAGGAGTGATTTTGATATAAATCTATACAAATATAAATGCCCAAAACCAACATACCAGAGGTCTTTTTTATTGCTAATATAGTCTAAATGAGACCAAGTATAATCTTGGTCCCAAACTAAAATATTAGGGTGTGTGACCAAATGATACACTCCAGATGAATTTATCACATTTTCAAAAGCTGAATTAAGCTCCTCAATATCATAAGAGCCCCAATAATAATTATTACCAACTTCTATTGTTGTTCCCACTGGGTCAAACTTATGAAGCAGATTATCCCAATTTGAGAAAAAATTTTCATTATAGTAAAATAACCTGGATATAAGATATTGACCATTACTGGTCATTATATCTATGTCCTCATCATAGCTTCCATAAGGAGCTACCCATGCATAGATGTACTCATTTGGTCCTGATCGATTGTGACCTGTAAGGTTTAGATTATCAATTATGTCCTGTTTGCTACCAAGAACTTCCCCTTCCAAATCATCATAAGGAGCATAGGGATGAGTTCTTGAATGCGATAAGACCTCTACAAGTCCATTATCAACTTCATTTTGAATGTCATCCCAAGTTTCATTATTACAAGCTGAAGTAATAACGCCAACCGAGTACCACAGATTGTAGCTTCGAAAATTTTGGCATGCCTGGATAAATTTTTGGTTGCACCAATCTGCCCAATCATCTCCAGTTATTGTAACTGCAGCTTTTCTATTATCGTAATATTCGCTGATCCCTTGGAATGTTATATTAATTTTTTCATCAAAATCATTTACTAATTTTACAATAATTTTATCTGAAATAATTGAAAAGCCAACAGAGACATATGTAATACCATTTTGATAATCAAATCGAACCACCTCTTCCCCGTTGAAAAAATCATTTTCGACCTTAGTGGACATCAAAGACCAACTTTGAGATTCTAAGTTTTTTTTATAGGCCTTAAGATTATCTAGGTTTGGATCAATCTTCAACATATATGTTACTGGATAGGATAACCCATAATTAACATGGTCTTCATTGTTACATGTTAGCATGAGTTCACTATCAACAATTTGAACATCAATCACATTGCCAATAGTAAAATTGCAAAGGAAAAATGTAAAAAGAATATTTTTCATTTATGGGTATTTAGAGATTATTTTTTTCCAGCTTTTATGGAATTTAATATTAATTCCATATTTGATAAAATTTTATTGAACAATAAAATACTACAAAATATCCAAAATAAACCTTTTAATGGTTAAATTATATTAAAAGGCTAGTTATTTGAGGATAGTTTTTTTTGACATATCTTAAAATCTGTTTGATATAAAAGGCAATTATGTTTTAAAATTATTTATGTTACCTCTTTCTAAATTTTTTCTCTGGCTCTCTTTATCAATAGGATATCTGTATTCCCAGTATTATGAAATTGGAGATACAATAGTCAATTTTGGAGCTGATATTTGTGCAAATGGTGATGGATCATGGAATTTTAATGCTGAGTCTTACAACAAGGTAGTGTATCTTAGTATATTTGCATCTTGGTGAGGCGGTTGTCAGGCGGAGGCTCCGGAAATTGAAGAATTAAAAAATCATTACAGTAACCAAAATGTACTCATCATAAGTGCTGGGCGCGACTGGAATCAACCATACAGCTGTCAGGAATGGGTCCAAGAATTTGGACTTTCTTTTCCAATTTTAGATGATGAAAGTGATTCCTTATCAAGTATATTTGGGACTTCAATACCTACAAATGTTGTTATTGATGCCAATAAGTTAGTCACTTTTGTTTCTAGCTATCATAATATGGGTCAAGTTGAAGATGCAATTGAAAGTGCGCTCAGTTCTATAATACCTGATACAGATGGAGATGGAATATTAGATGATATAGACAATTGCATAGGTGTTGAAAATATTGATCAAATTGATAGCGATGGAGATGGCTTTGGAGATGAGTGCGATATATGTGACAATACAAGCACATGGGTTGGTCTAAACATTAATGGTAATATCAATTTAAATGGTTCATATGAAGTAGATGTGTTCGACCTGCTGGCATTAGCAGATCTTGTCTTAAATAACTACACAGATAACTGTGGTTTTGAAATATCTGATCTAAATGGGGATAATAGCGTAAATGTTTTTGATGTAATCACTTTAGCGCAGTTTATAATAGAAAATTAAATATTCAATTAGCCCACATAATACCGCTTTTTTAAGGTTTTTCTATAGGCTCAATATAAGTTTCCTAGGACTAATCTCGGATCTGGAAAAACCTTTAAAGCTATTTTATGGTCAACTTCAGATACAACGCCAGGCAAATCACAACTTTTTGGCTCTATCAAACTTAATTGAAAATGAACATGTGGAGGCCATCCTCCATTTTCGTTTTTACTACCCAAATATCCAATGGTTTCACCAGTTTGCAACTTTAAACCAATTTTTTTATCAAGAATTGAATCTTTAGATAGGTGCCCATATAATGCGTAAATATTTTGATTTTTTATCTTATGCTTCGTAACGATTGTATATCCATAGTCAAACTCTAAATCATTATATTTAAAAGAAAAAATTTCTCCCTTAAAAAAAGATCTTACAGGTGTGCCAATTGGTGCTCCGATATCTATACCCATGTGAATATATCTTTTCCATTTTTCAAATAAATTGCCTTTGTACATGTTAGGTCTTTTTTCATTATACTTTCCAATTGAATATTTGTGTACCTTGTTTGACATATTTGGATTCAAAAAATCGTGGACATATACTTTGTCGGGAAGATCAATAATGCTTTGAAAAGATAGATTTGATAGGTCTGGCAACTCTGGATGTTTCTTAAAATTTTTAAAAAATGAACTAACTATCAAAACAATAATACCTTTATTAAAATTGTGTTTTAGGCTGTCAAGTCTAATTTTAAAAATATATTTTATTGAATCATATTTAATTAAATAAAAAAAATTAAATTCGTATAAAGGGAAATGTAAATTTGAAAATGAAATATTTAATTAAAGAGGCATTTTATATTTGGGCAACTTTTGATCCATATATAGAAGATTATTTAAAAAAATTAATGGAACAAACTAATAGTGAACTTCGTGGTCCTAATTTCGTTCCCCATCTAACCCTATCTGAACCAATACATTTAGATAAGACTAGGATGGACGACTCTTTAAATAAACTATCTGGTAAAATTCGCTCGATACCTTTTCAATTAGAAGAGATAGAAATGAAGGATACTTTTTTTCAATCTTTTTTTATAAAGGTAAAAAAATCTAAACTAATCATGACTGCAAATAAAATGATAAATAAACAATTTAATTTATTTTCAGATGAATTTTTTCCTCATATAAGTTTGTATTATGGAAATGCAGATATTACAAAAAAAATGATTGTTAAAGAAAAAGTACAACTTCCAAGGACAAAACTTAAATTAGATCGATTGTCACTTGTTCATATAAGAAAAAAAATAGAAAACTGGGAAATATTAAAAACCTATCACCTTAAAGGTTAATCATTTTGTCGATTATGGTAAGTTATTTAAAAAACATCATTAATCTGTTTCTCTTTTAATTTGAAATGACCTTGCATATGATAAACCGACTCAAGGAGTACTAAAATTGCTGAGAAAAAGATAATATAATTTAATTTGATATGAAAACATGATTTTAGTAAAGGATTATTTAACCCTCTGCTAATCTAGTATAATTTAATATTAGGATCTAAAACTCGTCCATTTATAGTTAAAGGACCGTTCAAAATCGTTGATCCGCCTCCCAATTCAATTTTTTGATTTTTAAATTAAAGAGGTAATTTAAATCAATAGGATAAAATTCTTAATCATTTCCAAAATAATTATCAGAACTTTTCTCCCTTTGAGAACCATATCCAGTTGTAGAAACAAATTTATCTGGAAAAATTTTCTCAAAGTTAATTGTGCCTAAATAACCAGCTCTAACCTGTTCTGGCTATGTGTTAATTTTTTTTGAGAAAAGGACAGTTTAATAAATAGAGTAATCGAAAATAGTCTAAAAATTGGATTTGTCTATTTGTCTGAAGCATTGTTTAAAATAAATTATGTCCTTAGAAATCTTTTAGTTAATACTTTAAAGGTAATTATTGTTCAAGTCATGTTTTTTTTATGACTATGTTAAGATAGGGCTGAAAGAGTGCCTTATTTATTTGAGGTTGGTACTCTGATATTAAATCAATATATCTCTGCGCTATTGACTTTTTCTTAAATCTGATTTGCCTCGAAATATTTAATAATATACTCTCAATATGGTACTTTCTATTTTCGTATGAAAACAACGATTCTTCAAAGAATATCTGATTTAAAGGTCTTCTTAAAGAAACTTCAAGATCATGATAACTCATACTTCTTCCCCAACCAATAAACTCTTTAATTTTCTTTTCATTAGGTTCACTAATAAAAGATTTACCATTAAAAACACTGTTGTTGTTAATTTGGACATATCTATAAGCAAGTTCATCAGATATCCAATGATGAAAGGGTAATCCTGATGTATGACCATCATGAAAAAATAAACAATTTGGAGTATCTAAAATAATTATCAGTCCGCCTTTTTTTAATATTTTCCAGGCCATCTCTAATGAATGAATCCTATCAATTAAGCTCATATGCTCTAGGGTTGCATAGAAAATAATTGCATCTATACTATCATCTTTATTTTTAATTGAAGCGTATTCAAGAAGCCCGCAAGAAAAATATTCTATATTATCTAATCCGAGGATTTCACATCGATCACGACATACCTCAACAATACTTTTATCTATATCAAGCGCGATCATTGATTTAACTTGTTCAGCAAATGCACTCGTGCCTGGACCAGATCCACATCCTACATCAATTACATTAAAATTAGAAAGGTTTCCAATTGAACTAATCCATGGTATTACTTTGTTCCTACTGAAAAAAAATCTTTCGTAAATCAAATCTTTTATAGCTTTTTGACCATGATTAGTATCTATATATTCAGAATTGTAGCCCCTGGATTTTGTAAAATGGTTTTCAATTAACGATTTTTCTAAGACTTTATAATAATTTTCCGGCAAATTGCGAAAATTTTTAGAAATATTATCTGGAATCTTACTTCTAAAGAAGAATGACTTTAATTTTGATTTAAATTTATTTAACATTAAGAATTTTTATATCTTGATTGAAATATGAGACGAATTGATAAAATAGATCACAAGAACCCTTTAAAGAGAACATTAAGTTAATGGGTTTATAATTTTCAACTTTTTGAAATATTGTATTTTCTTTTCATTTTTCTTCTTTTTAGAAAAATAATTAATTCCGAATAAAATAAGCACCAGTCCTGAAATACTATTAATTAAATCGGCCCATTTATGACCAAAAAAAAAGATGACTGTGGTATTTGCGATGATTATAATACCAACAATTAACATAATAAATTTATATATTCTATTCATCTAATAATCTAATACCTAGTTTGTTTAGATAATAGAAAATCTATTCTATTTTTCTTGTGGTGTTAAAAAATTGTTAATATTTACTTTTTTTTCAATCTTGAAGATGATTTTAATCTAATTATTGTTATATATCGATAGACATAATATATTTACTTGTAGTATAAAAGTGAGATTCGAATGAAAAATAAAACTTTAATTAAAATTTTAATCCAAGTACTTTTATCGTCATTTATTCTAGCTAATGTTAATGATAGTAAAACTAATGTGAACGATGATCAAAAAATCAAAGCTAATCCAGCCTCTGCAACCAAAGAAATGAACAAGAGTGAAATACTTGAAACAATTGGTAGTTGCGTTGCCAGTTGCTGTCCTAAGGATGAAAAGATGGTTGATAAAACTAATTTCAAAACAAAAACACCCAAAGTTAGTAAGAAAAAGAGATTTGGGTGGTTTTCTAGATAATATCTATTTTGATTTAACATGTATAAATCGACGTTACAATCAATGAAAAAAATCACCTTAACTGATGTCTTCAAAGGATAATTACTATTAATCTTTTCGGTGACAATCTGTTGTTTCCGCGTTATATACTCCAAAGCATTCACCAACCCTTTTAAACTAGATCATTTCCAGAAAAAAGGAGCATTTTTATTAGTTCAAAAAAAGTTAATTGAAATTAAAAATTAGAAAATATAAAAAGACAGATCTTGACTCTTTATATCAAATTTGCTTACAAACTGGTAATAATGGAAAAGACGCAACAAAGTTATATAAAAATAAAAAATTGATTGGTCATATATATTCAGCTCCGTATGCTATCTTTGAACCTGAACTTTGTTTTATACTTAGCATGAACTCAAATCCCTGTGGCTATATATTAGGGACAAAAAATACCATAAGGTTTCAAAAATGGTTAAAAAATAAATGGTATTTTAAACTACAGAAGTCTTATTCCATGCCATTAGATGAAGATAATTCCAGAGATGCAAATTTAATAAGACAGCTTTACATCCAGCAAGATAATCGAGAAGAATTTAAAAATTACCCTGCACATCTACACATTGATATTTTACCAAATGCCCAAAGGAGAGGATACGGTAGAAAACTGATTAATGCTTTTTTAAAAGAATTAATTTACCAAAAAGTAATAGGAGTACACTTGATAGTGAGCAAAAACAATATAAATGCGTTTAACTTCTATCAAAAAGTTGGTTTTACAAATTTTAAATTTCTAAAGGAGTCAATTTTATTTTATAAAAGCTTATAAAGACCAATATCATGCTTTTGAATATCACATACTTCCTGATTTAGATCGGGTAATATTTTAAATTTATGTTCTTAGCATTATTTAAAATTTCTTTGTAATTATCAAAATGATTCCATTTAAACCCAGTTTGATAATCCATAATTATTGGCTGTCGTAATTTAGAATTATGTAAATATTTCATAATACCAGATGCGCCTTTTGTAAGAATTGTTACAGTATTAATTATTTTTCCATCGCCCCTACCAAGCCATCGATCCCATAAACCAGCTAGGACAAACAATTCATTATTTTGAATATGAATCAAATGCTTAATTTTTTCTTTGTCCTCATGCCGCCACTCATAAAAACCATCTACTATGACAATACAATGACGCCTACCAATTAAATTTTTAAAAGACGGTCGGTCTTTAATGGTCTCTGATTTAGCATTTAGTGTTTTATTTCTTATGTTTAAGGCGCCTTCATAACTCTTTATCCATGAAGGGATTAATCCCCAATTAAACAATTGAATATTGTTTGGTCGATCATGCGTAATTACTGGTATCTTGGGATAAGTAAAACCACTTATTAATTTTTTTTTAAAAAACTTTTCACCTTCTTCAAATTTTGATTTAAATATGTCTTCAATTGTCCTTTTTGAAGAGTTAATCGATATATTGTAGCACATGGGAAAGATTGTTTAGATAGTTTTTTAAAAAAACATATTAATTTATAGCATCTATAAAATCTTGACTAATTTGCCATAGTTTTTCTTGATGTAATTTTGAATATGAGATCTTTGATGAGCTGACGATTTTTGACTTTTCAAAATACTTACCACTAATTTTCATCACCTCATTTGATGTAGAAAGATAGACACTTGTTTTTGCACCATTTCTAACATTTATGGATATTAACTTTTTACCAATACTCAAGATATTTTTTCCAAATCCTACATTGTTATCACCAAAACTTGTATCCACGAATCCTGGATGTAAAGCATTAAAGGTAATATTCTTTCCATTATAGATTCTGTGTGCTTGGTAAGTAAATAATATATTCATCAATTTTGAGTTGCAGTATGCTGTCCATCCCTTATATCCATCCTTCATTTGGAGATTATTTATATCAAATTTTGCTCTAAAATGAGCGCCCGATGCTACATTTATTACCCTTCCACCTCTTCTAATACTAATCATTTCTATTAAAGTATTTGTTAAAGCAAAATATCCTAAATGGTTCAGCGCGAGTGTTTTCTCAATATTCTCAGATGTTAAATGATGTTGGCTGAAATAGGCACCTACGTTATTAATCAAAATATCTACATGGTCGTAATCTTTTTTAATCTGATCTCCCAATTCTTTTACATTACTTACTAATGATAAGTCAGAAGTATAGAATTTTACAGATGCATCCCTTTTAAGTGACTTTATTTCTTGACAAACCGACTCACATTTTTCTCTATTTCTACCAACTAAGATTAGATTAAATCCAAGAAGAGATAATTCAATGGCAGTTTGTTTCCCAATTCCATCTGTTGCTCCAGTGATAATACAGGTCTTACTCATTATGGAATATAATAATACACCTCTATAATTTTTAAAAAAATTTATATTTTTATTACAATTAAACTAGATTAGTTTTATAAATTTAATTAACAAGATAATAATTTTTAATTAACAAGGATTTTAAATAATTATGAAAAAAGAAGAATTAAGCTTTAAAGAAAAATTAGAATTATATTATGATTTAGCTCGTTATTTTGAATATCAGTTCAATCAAGAAAGTGACTCAAAATTAGATAATATAATCCAAAGACTAAAGATATGGGGGAAAGAGCTCAAAATAAGACAACAATATTATGAAGTATGATATTTTAATAGTTTTTATTTAAATAAAAAAATTTGCATTGATATAAAATTATTTATGATTTTTGACCTTATTATTAAAATCAAAGACATACAAATAGATAAGCCAGTCATAACAGTTCAAGATTTTTTAAATGTTGATAATAAACTCGTTGATAATTTAAGCGGAATATTTAGTGTCGGGCACAATATTTATTCACCGTTCGCACCGATAAATAGACTATTTTTTTGGGGAGCCATAAATGTTTCTTTTCATGTTGGCCCATTCATAAATGAGTTAATAAAAGTGCAAAAGAAAAATTCGGCTTCAAATTGGAACGGGCAATTTGATGATGGAGATGTCATTTATGAAGCACCTTTCTTTTTTGGATTACAAAAAAAGAAAACCCTATTTTGTTGGCGATAATTTTTTATTTTAGAAATCCAAAAAAAACTTCAACGCTTCAACTAAATGAATAGTCAGGATAACTAAAAATATTATTAATTTTATAATATTGTATTTTTTCTACTGAGAAATTTTTCTGTCCTAAGAAAATGTTGAAAAAAACACAAAGCCTAAAACTTTTAAATAAACCCTCCTGAAATTTTATTTAAATTAATATTTAGAATTAATAAAAGTTATATTTTCCTTTGGTTAAGTCAAATAAATGTTAAGAATGCTTTAAAACGAGTATCTAAATCCTAGATCAACGGTTCTACCGTAATGCTGTTCAGATTTTAAATTGTCCCCATAAGAACTGTATCCCCTATACCTATTTACGTCAATTGATTCGGTAATATTATTTACATTTAAGAACAGTTGTAATCCTTTTAAGGGTAAATCCTGTTTCATGGATAAATCCCATCTTGTATAGGGATCCGTCGTTTCTCGAAGTTCAGGCCAAAAGTTAGTAGACATAAATACATCGTCTTTACTCAGCATAGAAAGTCTTCCGGAAAATCCCTTGTAATCATATCCAATCGAAAAATTAATGATTCTGTCTGGTTGATCCAGCAAACGATCTGTGTAAGTAGTATCTACATTGCTTTGGATAACTCCTGCTGGCGGGCCCCAGTCAAACTCAGATTCGATAACGGTTAGTGGATATTCAACTTCAGAGTCAGCAATGGTATAGTTGGCATTGAACACCAATCCCTTTAAAAGACCCGGCATCCATAGAAACCGAGTTTGAAAATCAAACTCCCAGCCTTTGAGTAAGATATCATAGGGATTGTTCAGCTCATAGTTTAATATTTTATAATTCACATAATTCCCTGGCAAACCAAAACTTGATGTATCATCCTCAAACAAGATTCTAGAACCACTGGAGTAAATTAAATCACTAATGGTTTTATCAAAATAACCAACGGTAAAGAGGCCAAACTTATTATTGTTTATTGAAATTGATAGATCATTATTCTTGGATAAACCCGGCACTAATCGTTTATTCCGCCAATCCATGGTTGCGGGTGATCGACCGTTACTCCTAAGCAAAGGTATGATGCTGATATAATCAGGACGCGTTAAAGTTGTGGTATTTGCATAACGAATATCTAACCACTCTAAAGGTTTAAACTTTAGAAAAAGTGCAGGCAAATTATAAGTGTTGGTCCTCCTGTGTGAAACAGATTCACCAATATAAACCCAATTTGGCAAAGCGTGATCGGAGGACTCATTGGAATAATAAAGGGTCTCATTGGTCTCCCGTCTAACTCCAGTCACTACATTGACTTTAGGTCCTAGATCAATATCTGCCATAATGTAGGAAGCATCATACTTTTCTTCACCAGTGTAATCATATATCTGTGAATCAGTCTGGTGAAAGTGATGTACAACCTCAACATTAGAGGCAACTGCGCCAAAATAATCGATGCCATTTCCATCCCAATTATCTGAAAAAAAATCATAAACAAACATCATCTTGTCTAAATCTGCAACAGCACCAAAAGAATAACGACCATTAAAAAAATTATCATCTCTGTAATCGTCATCAATGAAAGCAAGCAAAGGAATTCTTTGATCGTGTATCATTAAATGGCCCACATTTAATGTATCTACAAGAGCATCTCTGCCTCGGGATCCCGCATTAAAACTACTAATATCAGCATACTCAAGATGACGATCATAGGAACGTTTTTTAGTTCGGACCTTGTTTCCAAATTTAATATTACCTGATACTTTATTTGTCAACCTAAAGTCATACTTTATATTCAAACCAAAGGTCTTTTCACTCTCCTTGCTGAAATCTATTGAACGATCGTACCTACCAAAATACATATTGGTTGTGTCATTTTTGGCAATTCTTTGTATAGCTTCAATACTTTGGTCATTGGTGGTCTCAGTATATGCAAAAGGCTCATCAAACCTAAAATTATAATCTGAATCATCGCTAATAGATCTTGAAAATGCCAATAAAGCATCTAAACTAAGCCTTGAAAAAAGTTTTTGTTCATACTTAAATGATTCATTTAGAACATTAATAGAGCTGACCCCCATCGATGTATTCATGTATCGGTAATTTAATGGTAACGTATAACTAATAGCGTAATTGGTAATATCCTTATCGATAGTGCTATTCAGGTTGCTGTAACTGATATTTCCATTTGGAATGTTAACATCAAAGACAAAGAGTCTGTTTTCACGATCATTGATCCTAATAATATCGTTAAGATTTAAACTTTCTAATGTTAAAGTATTAACAGAGTCCAGTTGTTCTCCCATTAGGTTATAAGTGGTTCCAAGCTCATTAGAGCTACGGTTTCTGTTCTCCAGATCAATCTGTCCCAACACACCAATCCTGTCATTGAAGAAACGATTACTGACATCTAAGATTAACTTTGTATCTTTAAACTCATCTTTTAATCCATTATGCATCCCTTGACCAACTACATTATAATGAAAGCCAGGTCTTGCTTTTCTTAATAAAAAGTTTACCGTTCCTCCGAGCACATCAGAGTCCAAATCAGGTGTCCCTGCTTTGGTTACCTCAATCCCATCTAACATATACTGCGATATCATACTGAGATCGGTACTTCTGTTTTCATTATCAGTAGAAGCTAGCTTAACACCATTAACCGTAACACTATTATATTTAGGAGATAAGCCTCTTACCACAACCTTATTTCCTTCTCCACCTTCCCTTTGAATGGATACACCAGGTACTCTTGCAACAGTCTCAGCTGCATTCGCATCCGGTAATTCTCGTATACGATCAGATGAGATAATGTTGACCAGTGATTTTGCATTTAACTGTTTATTAATAGCAGCCATCTGACCTTTAGCCTGGGCGGTTACGGTTACTTCATTGCCTTCTATTGTGGTATAGTTTAGTTTGAAATCTTTAGTGAAGTCTTTGCCATCTAATAGCTCGCTTGTCTGGTCAAGCTGTATGGTATCAGTGAGGGTTTCATAGCCAATGTAGCTAACTTTTATGGTATAAGTGCCTTCTTTAACGCTCGTAATCTTATAGTAGCCTTTCTTATCCGTTGCAGAGCCAAGCGATGTGCCTTCAATGTAAATATTGGCTCCTATTAAAGACTGCTCACTTTTGGTATCTGTTACATAACCAGAGATTGTAAAGTCCTTAGAATATAATTTACCAAATGACATAAGTGAAATAAAAATAAGTAGTGTTTTGTATAGTTGCATTTTTTTTGTTTTATTTTAGTAATAACATTTTCTTAGTTTGATTAAAATCTCCAGCTTCTATGCTATAGAGATAGACGCCAGATGGTACCTTCCTTCCGAAATTATTCTTCCCATCCCATTGAACTGATTTGAATCCAGCATTTTGATTTTTATTAATCATGTTTCTAATTGGTCTACCCAATATATCATATACTATTATCTGAACTTTGGTATCCTTAGGCAAATCAAACCGAATATTTGTATTTGGATTAAAGGGATTCGGATAATTTTGATGTAAAGCAAATGTTTTCGGAATTAGCTTATCATCAGAAGTAAGATTATCTTGAATATTAATAGATATAGAGGGCCAAACAATATGATTAGTGGCATAGCCTGAGTTATGAAATTCAACCGTAGAATTAAATCCACCTTGTAGAATTAAATTCTCTTTGCTATAGAAAGAAACTACATCAGAACTATCAATCATACCTAAAGCATACGAATTTAATCCATTATTCGAAATAAAATCTTTTATATCTATGTTTATTTCATCATTTAATTCTAAGTCAAAAATAGTATCTAAAGGGGTAATATTTGATAAATTTAACATTCCAATATTGCTTTCATTTAGCTTCTCAGTCCATGTCGTATCATTAAATTTATACAAAATCATCCCATTTTCATTTGATCCGACATAGGATGGAGTGATATTAAATTGAATTGAATTTACAATATTTAGATTTATCGGCAAGTCAAATTTGAAAAATGCAAATTTAATATTTGAAACTTCTAAATTTTGCATGTGTGATGGCAGATAAGTACTATCTTGAATGCTCATATCTACAGAACGGTCATTTAAGGGATAAAACTTGTCTGCAGTGCTAAAAGTCCAGCTCTCTCCACTTACACTTCCCGGAACACCTTGAATGGAAACGGACCAATTGTAACTACTATTTGGCATCAAATTCACAAACATTACATTATTTGGATAATCAAATACTCTAACATCATTCAACCCAGGTCCGCTAATGGTTACAGTAGCACTTACACCATTGTAATTTTCTGACCAAGGATAATTCCATGCAAGACCATATTCTATGGGTACATTTTCTGCACCATTCCTTGGAATTGGTATACTTGGATAATTATATCTATATCCAGGTATCCAGTAAACTGAATCTCCGTATTCATATGGGCCAATATCTGGCGCGCTTCCAATGTATGCTCTATTCTGACCGAAGAAAGATTCTCCATGGTAAAAGCTTTCTTCCTGACCATCATTAATGCCCTCGATTATCTTACCATTATCGATAAAAACAGATCCTTTCTTAGGCCTAAAATCATATGATTGAAAACGATCATTTTCAAATGGGTCAACTCCAAATATATCTACCAACTGCTCTGAAGAT
Source organism: uncultured Fidelibacterota bacterium (assembly GCA_902611135.1). Lineage (GTDB taxonomy): Bacteria > Fidelibacterota > Marinisomatia > Marinisomatales > UBA1611. The sequence goes on from CACLYL010000008.1 coordinate 37,031, forward strand.
CTATTTCTATTATCTATCCATGGATTTTCCATTTCAAGTTGTGGAAATGATTGAGACCAATTACCCGCATCATCATCTATGGGAAAATGCCTTCCATACCAATTACCTGACTCATTAAGTAAAAACGCTGGATCCGTATTAACTACATCTGCTCCATTATTCGTTGTGGAAGGATCACCACAGTCGTATGATGAACATGGGAAGCCTCTACCTGCAATAACATTATGAACATTTGTATTATAGTTTCCTTCTCCATTTGGAAGTCCAGTTTCATGCTCTGCTGTGCCATAATCACCGCAATATTTATCTGGGCGTACAACGACATCACTATCATAATTATCATAAGCTGCCACGTGATAGATATCGTGTTTATCACCTTTAATACGAAACCCGCGCTTATTACCCACTGAGATTACATGATGTACAAGACCAAATTGTCCAGCACAACTACCATCAAATCTTAAACCATTCCGATTGGTGTTAAATAGCCAGCAATATCTTGTGGTGGACTTGTGTGCGGCACCTGGACCTCTTCCTATACCAGATCCATCCGTATTTTGATAATGATTTTCAATCCATGCATATTCTACAAGAGATCTTTTACCTGGTCCAATATTTCCTGACCTATTATGCCTCATTGTGATATATCTCCACGTATCAGAAAAATAATTTTCATCATTAGTAATATCAGCATGGCAGTTCGCACAATTATCATCAACCTTTAAATTCCAAAATTCATTTCCAAACCACCCATTATATTCAGCAAGTATATTTTCATACACAGGCCAAAATACTTTTTTAAATCTAAAAATATATGCATCTACAACGTATCTAAATACGCAATTTCGTACTGTGTTATTCAGCCCATTAACCATCATATTCCCTCTATGACGCTTATCAATTCCTGCCTCCATCATTTGACGATGCCTTAAACCAACTTCCCAACTATGACTAAAAGTTGAATTTTTAAATGTAATGAAGCTTGCATCGCTCGTAAAAACAGCACCGGAACCAAAATGAAAATTATCAAAAGTAATATTATCAGAGTTACGCAGATCCAAACTGTACGTTCGAACCCGAACTCTTACATTGGTCGAATCTGGAATTTCATCTCCAGGGAAAATATAGAGAGTATTTGTATTTTTATCGAACCCATACTCCTCAATTGTGTCCAAATTATTTAAATCACCTGGCTCATACCCTCCAACATAAGGTACTCCACCGAGATCAACTGAAAACACCGTATTAGGCTCTGGATTATCCATATTTCCATAAGTCAAATCTGTTGGATTTTTAAAGTTGACTGGCATAGCAGGAATCACATATCGATCATTTACAAATACTCCATAAATCGTATCTATATGAGTGTTAGCATTTTTTGAAATTTGACCCATGTCAAGAACTGTTCTATATACCTGGTTTCCATTTAAGTTGTATGGTTCCCAGGTTGCATTGACTTCTACAGTTCCATCAATATATGTATCATCACTTTCACCAATAACCTCAATTTTAGGCCCCTCAAAATGGGTTGATTGATTTATAAAATCAGCAAAAATTAGGTCAGTATATCTTCCCTCTCTAACTAATATACTTTGGCCTCCTTGAGCATTTTCTAAAGCATCTAGAATAGTTGGATAGGGACATCCGTATGATCCATCCGGTCCATCTGGGCAATTTTCAGAACTAAGAAATTCAGGCAATATATCTACATGATCTAAGGATGCATGATGTTGGTATGGTGAGTTGTCAATAATTTTAAAATCATCGTTCGTATCCATTGTATAATAAGCTAGGAGGCCATCTGAATTTCCATTTAATAATCCGTACATATTTTGATTAATTTGAGATTCTGATCTTGTAATATTCCAAACCCTTACCTCATCTATTCTTCCAGAAAATCTTGTTCCAATCGAAGTAATTGGAATCAAGGACGGAATAACCCCTGCCCATGAAACTGTACTGTCAATAACTTCTCCATCTAAGTACAGTTTTGCTTCATTTCCATCAAAAGTAAATGCAACATGCTGCCATATTTTAGAAGATCTAACATTGGGAACGATTCGATTTTTTATTTGACCATTGGATGAAAAACCATAATAGATATCATCGTTTCTGATAAAGGTAATATGCGGAGAGGAATTATTGTACTGATTGCCATTAAATATCAGATTTCCAATTAATTTTTGATGATAATCACTTGTTGAATCATTCGAGTAAAATAAAGCTTCAAGTGTAAATGTACTGCCTAAATTGGGGAAATTACTGGGAAGTTTTATTTCATCTTTTGATCCATTACTGTGATTATTCAAGCCTCCATGTTTTGAAAAACGATCAAATTTAGCGTAATATTGTTTATCATATTCCATTTCACTATCAA
>CACLYL010000009.1 GCA_902611135.1 uncultured Fidelibacterota bacterium
GTTCCAAGTGAACAATTAGATATTGGTCTTCATAAAGTTGTAATTACCGCTAAATCTACATTTGGAATTGATATAGTTCCTTTAGAGTGGTCTTTCAGTGCTACAAAAGGTATGAAAAATTTATCTGAATCTTTTATATATAGTGGATCTTTTAATAGTAAAGCTTCCAATAATAAAGTTTCAAATATCTCAAACAATGAAGTTCAATACTCAGCTAAATTAAATACGGAATTAAGTTGGATTAAGGCGAGCTATTCTTCCAGACAAACTGATAGAGAATCAGGATTTTTACAGCCTTTAAATAGATCAAACTTGACTTTAAGAATAACAGATTATTTTAACTATCAAATTGGAGATGTTTTTCCATCCATATCTCAATATAGTCTTGATGGAAAACGGATAAATGGGCAATATGTAAATGCCAAGTTTAAATTCTTAGAAATTCACTATACTTCAGGGGAGCAGGTTAGATCAGTCCAGTTTAAAGAGGGCCTAAATAAAGCTTATGCAGTAAGCGATGATAATATTCAATATTTAGAAAATGGTAAACGCGTGCTCAAATTAGAAAGACGTGGATATACTTTTCCAAGAAATATCATTGCTGCTAGGGCAAATGTATCATTATTCAATACGTTTAAAGGGGGCATACACTTTTATAAAGGTAAAGATGATTATAATGAGATAAATAGAACTTTTATTGATACTAAAGTGAATAATAAGAGTTATAATTGGTATGAAAGCATAATATCTTTAGATACGCTCTGGACTGGGGACTCAGTTAAGCAAACATTGACTATTAGTGAACTTTTAGAAAAAACTTCTCTAGATTCATCAAGTAAACTGTTCGGAGATTCAATTTATATTAAAAAGAGAAATTGGGGGAATGGCGACCCAAAAGAGAACCTCGTTCTAGGATTCGACTTTGAAACTGCTTTAGATAATAGGAGAATATTAATACAAGCAGGGTGGAATACAAGTTTTACAAATTCTAATATTTGGGCAGGCATAGCAAATAAAGATTCTTTGGATATATTGATGGATACTTTACAAGATGGAAAATTATTGGAAGAATATGATGTATCTGCACTTGGAGATTTCATTGATGATATGGAGCCTGTTTTTACTGTTAACCCTCTTTTTATGTCACCTATATTACCCATTGATCCTATTGTTGCTCAGGAAAATATGTTAAAAGCTATTTTAAATATGCCTGCCTCAGCCTATTATGTTAGATTAAAAAGTAGTTATTCGTTTAATAATATTTTAGTCCAATATAGGCAGCACGGTCCTGAATATTTTAGTTTAGGTAATCCATATCTTGTAAATAATATTCGTGAGTTTACAATTAATAATAGATTTTCCGCTTTAGGCCGAAGACTCATGATTGTAGTAGGCTATGTTTACAAAGATAATAACTTAACTGAGATAACTGCAAACCCACTAGCAACTAAAACCCTATCGTTAAATACTACTTTAGTTCCAGGATCTGGCGCTCCCTCATTTACCTTTAATATTAAAACTATTGGAAGACAAAACGGTATTGACACCTTGGAATATGATAAATATGACAATCCAATAGGCGATAAAAGAGAAGATTCAAGGGCATTTACTGTGATGGCATCAATAAATATTCCAGGGAATTTTAATTATTTTAATTCGACCACTTCTATTAATATTAATTCCTTAACCTATTCTGACAATTTACAGTCTGAAAGACTAACCCTCGCTAACAAAAAGAATTACGATAACATTCCAAGATCTGATTTATTTATGTTAAAATCTGAAACTCAATCCTTATCTGGAAATTTTTCTGCTCGTTTTAATTTTCCATTAAAATTGACGATGAACTTAAATCAAACTAAAATAAAAATACCTTACTTAGATGATGAGCAAAAACTTAAAGCATCTGAAAATATTTGGAGTACATTAGGTGCTAATTTTCAATATTCTTTTCTTCAAAATAAACTTAGGTTAAATGGCGGAGCAGACTATATAACCAATGGGCAGGTAAATAATATATATGGATTTAAATTTGGAACTGATTGGGAGGTGATAAATAAATTAACTTTAAGTTCATATATGGCTCTTCGATTAGCGAATAAGGAAGTTAGTAATTCTGGCACAAATTTTTCTCTTAGGTACCGATTTTGATAAATAAAATTAAAAAGTTTTTTAAAAATCATACAATTGATTTAACTCTTTTGGTAGGCTCAATTATGTTAACCTGCTTTCTTCATTGGATTGGGGTATTTGATTTTCTTGAGCTCAAGACATACGATTATAGATTTCATAAAGTTAGAGGTCCTTTAACTGGGTGGAGAGCAAGCGATTCGACTATTATAGAGAAAGGAACAGATGTGGTTTTAGTGGAGGTTGATGATGAATCATGGAGAATATTAAAAGATAAAAAGGTTCCTTGGCCATATCCTAGAGGAGATATATGGGCAAGAGTGGTTTCAAACTTGTCAAAAGCGGGTGCTAAAGTAATTGCATTTGATATTCAGTTTGACTCACCTGATGCACGTTCTGAATATTTGAGATCCGTAAGTGATAATTTACCTTCAGAATTTCAACAATACTTGCCAGGTCATGGAGATATATTATTAGCAGAATCAATAAAAAAGGCTCAAGATAATGGAACTAAAGTTGTTATGGATGTAAAGATGGTAAGAGAACCAACACGTATTCCTTCAACCTATATTGCATATCCTGTCCAAGAAATCATGGATGTAAAACCAGAGACTGGCCTAATTAATGATATGTTAGATATAGATGGGTTTTCTCGCCAATATAGTTTTGCAGGTTACATGGAGCATGAAATAGAGAAAGCATATTTAACAATTGGGGTAAAATGCGTAAAAGCTTTTTATGGTATTCCTGATGAAAGCATACCAAAATACGACATAGTGAAGAATAGTTATCGTTATGGACAATTAGTGGTACCAACATATGGTCGAACAAATAACTTTTTAGTCAATTATTATGGACCACCATCAGGTTATAAGATACCTGGGAAAATTGATGTTAAACCTTGGGGGACATTTCCTAGGTTTTCATTATCACAAATCCTTGATACTCAGGATTATGATTTACCTGAAGATATTGACTGGATGAGCACTTTCTTACCAGGAGAGGTACCAGATTGGATTTCAGCGATAGAAAATGAAACAGAAAGAAAAGAGATGATGGAAATGATGGGAATTGGAACTGATTTTGATATAACACAATCACCATTTTATAATAAAATTGTAATTTTAGGAGTCTCTGTCGAAGTTCTTCATGATGTTAAATCGACTCCGTTCTATAATTATTTAGAGTTAAGTCAATTAACCCCCGGTATGGAAACTCATGCTAATGCAATACAAACCATGATTCATGGGAATTTCATCAAGGTTTTTTCTGGTAAAACAACTAGATACTTTGCTGAAAATTCTGGATATCCATTTAAAATGATTCTTTTAATAATGGGGTTGTGTCTTTTAGCATATGCTCTTTTGACAAGTTTTGATCTACATCCATTAAATGCAGGCGCTTTGATATTTGCTGAGGGTTTAATTTATTATGCTTATTCAATGGGAATTTTTACAAATGATTTGCTATGGATTTTTAAATCTACTATTGTAAAAATCTTACCTAACTTTGTTTATGATAAGTATTATGATGTATTTAAAGTAAATTTACCAGATATAGGTGAATCCTATATTATGCCGATAGTAGCCCCAGTCGCCGGATTGGTTTTGACTTTCAGCTCTAATATTATATTTAAATATCTAAATGAGCAGCAAGATAAAAAATTCTTAAGAGAAACATTTGGAACCTATATTGCACCTAAAGTTTTAGATAAGATGTATGAAGAGAAGCAAGCACCCACTTTGGGAGGTGTCCAAGGACATCATACTGCATTTTTCTCAGATATCCAGAACTTTTCTACATTTTCTGAGGTATTAGAACCAAATAAAATGGTTTCATTGATGAATGAATACTTAACAGTAATGTCTAAAGTTATTTTTGAAAATGAAGGAACCCTTGATAAATATATAGGTGATGCAATTGTTGCATTTTATGGAGCGCCAGCTCCTGTTGAAAATCATGAAATAAAATCATGCTATACTGCTTTACAAATGCAAGATGCTTTGGAAAAACTGAGAGTAAAGTGGAAAAATGAAGGTGATTGGCCTGATGTTGTTTATTCAATGCAACATCGAATTGGGTTAAATTGCGGTAAAATGGTGACTGGGAATATGGGTTCAGAAATGAGGATGAACTATACTATGATGGGAGATACTGTAAACCTAGCTGCAAGATTAGAATCATCAGCAAAACAATATGGAGTTTATAATTTCGTAGGAGAAAATATCTACGAAAAAACAAAAAGGGAATTCGTTTTTAGATTTTTAGATTTTGTTAAAGTAAAAGGTAAAAATATTCCTGTTAAAGTTTACGAATTGGTTAACTCGAGGAATAATATTAATAATAAAACATTGAAGCTAGTTCATCTTTTTGAGAGGGGTTTAGATAAGTATTATAAAAAAAAGTGGGAAGATGCTTTGACTCTTTTTCAAAAATCCGAAGAAATGGAAGAAAAATTTACTTCAAGAAATACCAATCCCTCCTTAATCTATATTGAAAGATGTAAGATATTTATTGAGGATCCCCCTGGTAAAAATTGGGATGGTGTTTGGACAATGACATCTAAATAATAAAATCTAAGAATTAGAGGAAGAATGGAAAATATACGTGGAGAAATCCTTTGGATAGATGATGAGATTCAACATTTAAAGCCACACATTATGTACCTTGAAAGTAAAGGTTACAATATTGATTCTACCAATAATGGTAATGATGGAGTTATTCTAGCAAAAAAAAATAAATATGATATTGTTTTATTGGATCAAAACATGCCTGGGATGGATGGATTATCGACATTAAAAGAATTGAAAATCAATAACTCTCTTGTAACAATTATTATGATAACGAAAACAGAGGATGAATGGTTAATGGATGAGGCAATAGTTGAAAAGGTTGAGCAGTTTTTAATCAAGCCTGTAAATCCAAGTCAAATTTTTATGGCATGTAAACAAGCATTAGAAAGAGCATTAATTCGGTCTGAAAAATTAATGAAAGATTATTTAAATGAAATTAGAAAAATAGATGATGATTTAAATTTAGATCTTGATATAGATAAATGGTGGAAACTATACGATCGTTTGGTTGATTGGCAAATTAAATTTGATGAGCATAAAGATATGGGCATTAATCATATTTTAAATGATCAAAGTAAAAACTGTAACAAAGAATTTTCATTTTTTATTGAAAAAAATTATTGTGAATGGCTCAAATCTAAAAAAAGACCTGTATTATCAAATGATATTTTTAAGAACCATGTAATACCCCACATGAACGATAACAAAAAGGTTTGTATGATAGTAATTGACTGTTTGAGGTATGATCACTTTAAAGTCATGAGGGAATTTTTAGAACCTTACTTTGATATGAACATAAATTATGCATTGTCATTAATCCCAACTGCAACGGTATATTCGAGGAATGCTATATTTAGTGGACTTTTTCCTGACGAATTAATTGAAAAATATCCTGAGCAAATGCTTGATATGAGAAGAAATAGCTCAAGCCTTAATAAACATGAAGAACTTTTTTTAAACGATCAACTTAGAAGAGAAGGTTTTCCATATAAAAAAACCCATTATCATAAAATATGGGATGTCGAGGAGGGTAATAGATTTTTAAAGAAGTTTCATGAACATTATAATAAAGATGTTATTTCATTGGTGGTAAACTTTGTTGATTTATTAGCTCATAATAGTTCACAGACTAATGTTTTAAAAGAAATCATGTATGATGATGCTGGATTTAGGAGCGCTGTTAAAATTTGGTTTGAAAATTCATGGCTGTTAAAGATTCTAAAAAAATTAAGTGAAGAAAATTATAATGTTGTAATCACTAGCGATCATGGAAGTATAAGAGTAGGAAGTAGTACAATGGTTTCTGCAGATAAAGGAGCATCGACAGGCGTTAGATATAAATATGGTCGTAATTTAAATACTAATAGAAAAAATGCTTTAGTGATTAAAAATCCAGAGGATTATAGATTGCCTAATTTTGGGCCACAGCCTACCTATATTATTGCTAAAGAAAATTACTATTTTGTTTATCCTAACGAAGCAAAAAAATATCAAGCCAAATTTCGTAATTCTTATCAGCATGGTGGAATTAGTTTAGAGGAGATCTTCATTCCGGTAATAAACTTGAGTGGGAAAAGATAATGAATTTCATCTCAAAATCGGAAAGAGATACTTTTCGTTTTGCTTCAAACCTAGCTCAAAGTATTAAAGTTGGATCTGTTGTAGCACTTTTAGGAAATTTAGGAAGCGGTAAGACGACTTTTGCAAAGGGTTTCGCAATGGGTTTAAATATTACCGAGCATGTTGGTTCTCCAACTTTTAAGATAATTTCAGAATATGTAGGTAATCCTCATAACCTTTATCATATTGATAGTTATAGATTAGAAGACGAAAACGACTTTTTGAAAATTGGAGGAGAGGAGTTTTTGAACCAAAAAAGAGGAGTAACTCTTATAGAATGGGCAAGCTTAATTAAAGGTATTTTACCAAAAGATACAATTTTTATATACTTTAAAAGACTATCAGAAAAAAGTACTAGGCAAATTCGAATTGAGGGCTTAGAAGATGAATAGGCTAATTTTATCAATTGAAACAAGTTCAAAAATTTGTAGTGTTGGACTTCTAATGAATGGAAAAAACCTTGGTTCTATTGAAAAACTAGATAGTAGAAAGCATGCAGAGCTACTACCAGAGTTCGTAGAAAAGTTATTTGAAAACAATAAGGTTCAAGTTAAGTTGATTGATGCTATAGCTGTTAGTATAGGACCTGGTTCATTTACTGGACTTCGCGTGGGTTTAAGTTTCGCGAAGGGTATTGCATACGCCATTAAATGCCCTATTATTCCAGTACCTACTATTTTATCCATAGCTTATAGTTTGAAAAAACACAAACCGACCAGTGGAATTATGAGATCACATGGTGAGAAAATTTTTTTTCAAGAGTTCAGATGGGAATCTGATAAACCGATTGTTAAATCTAGACCAACTTTTGGAGAATTAAATGACTTTAAAAATAAACTAGATAATTGTTTCCATTATAACTGCAGCGATATCATAAAAGCAGGCAATATCCAAGAAGCCTATCCATCTTCTATTTCTGTTGCTAAATTATCAATGTTATACTTTAAAGAATGGATAAAAGAGAATCCCTCTGATTTAACTTCAGATTATATTTATCCATATAAAACTAATTAAAGGATTTGTAATTTTAAAAATGGCATGGTTTAGAAGAAAAGATAAAAAAATAAATAGCCCTGAAAAGAAGGAAATCCCTGATGGGCTATGGGAAAAATGCCCTTCATGTGGGGCTCTATTATATCGTCCGCAAGTTGATAAAAATCTTTCTGTCTGCCATCATTGTAACTACCATTTTAGAGTTGATTCAGAGTTGTATTTAAAGCTGTTAATGGATGATAGCTCTTATGATGAATTATTTAATAAGATTGAATCAAAAGATTTTTTAGAATTTTCTGCTAAAAAGAAATATTCTGATCAAATCATAGATGCAAAAAATAAAACTGGAGACAAAAATGCTATAAAAGTATTTAGAGGTAAGATGAGTGGGCATGATATTGTTTTAGGTATAATGAATTTTAAATTTATTGCTGGAAGTATGGGTTCAGTAGTCGGTGAGATTATTTCAAGATCTATAGATGTAGCTGGAGAAAAAAACATCCCATTGATTTTAGTATGTGCTTCGGGAGGCGCAAGAATGCAAGAAGGTGCAATTTCCTTGATGCAACTTGCAAAAATAAGTACAAAACTTGCTCGATTTTCAAAATCAGGTGGTTTATATATTCCTATATTAACAGATCCAACTACAGGCGGTGTAACTGCTAGCTATGGTATGTTAGGTGATATTATCATCGCAGAACCTGGAGCTTTGATTGGCTTTGCTGGCTCAAGAGTAATTAAACAAACTATAGGCCAAGATTTGCCTAAAGGTTTTCAAAGATCAGAGTTTTTATTAAAAAAGGGATTTATTGATAAAGTTATCCATCGGAAAGATATGAAGTCCAATCTAACAAATATCATAAGCACTCTTCAATGAATAAACCTCGGATTTTAATCACCAATGATGATGGTATCCTTTCAAAAGGAATCTTTACTTTATGGAAAGCTTTAGAGGAATTTTCTGATGTAACAATTATTGCACCAAAAAATGACCAAAGTGGGAAAAGCCATTCTATTTCTTTGGATAAACCACTAAGAATTAAATACATATCTCTTAATGATGGTTTTGAAGGATACGCCTTGAATGGTACTCCAGTTGATTGTGTAAAAATTGGTTTAAATAAAATTTTGAAAGAAAAACCTGATTTAATTGTTTCAGGTATCAACAAAGGAGCTAATGTAGGAAAAAATATACTATATTCAGGTACCGTAGCGGCAGCTATGGAAGGGATATTAAATGATATACCATCAATAGCATTTAGCATTAATTCATCTAATCCGAGCAACTTTAAAACTGCTAGGATAATAAGCAGGGACATAGTTCAACAATCTCTAAAAGGTAATCTATCAAATGATATCATTATAAACGTGAACATACCTAATTGTAAAATTGATCAAATAAAAGAGACAATTATCACTAAACAAGGTCATCAATATTTTGTTGATAGTTTTAAAGAAAAATTTGATTCAAAAAATAATAATTATTTTTGGATGGAAGGTGAAATAAAAGATTTAGACAAAGATATTAAATATGATGGATATGCAGTTGCGAGTAATTATGTCAGCATTACTCCATTAAAAACAGATATAACTGCTCGCTCCCATATTAGTTTATTAAAAAATTTTTTTAATTGATGGATGAATTAAAAATCAACGGTGTACTGATCCTTGATTTTGGATCACAATATACTCAACTCATTGCTAGAAGAGTTAGAGAAGAAAATGTCTACTCAGAAGTTGTTAGTCCTAATATCAAATTATCTAAAGTGTTGGATAGGAAGCCTGCATGTATAATTCTTTCTGGTGGACCTTCAAGCGTCTATGAAAAAGGGGCTGCTAAGTTTGATTTGAAAATCTTGGAATTGAAAATTCCAATTCTTGGTATTTGCTATGGTTTACATTTATTAGTTCAAGGCTATGGAGGTAAAGTAAAAAGTTCAGATATAGGTGAATATGGCTTAGCAACAATAAAAGTAACTAAAAATTCTATTTTATTTGATAAAATACCAAAAGTTTCTAAAGTATGGATGAGCCATGGGGATTTAGTTTCAAAACTTCCAAGTAACTGGGATACATTAGCAAAATCATCCAACGGTATTATTGCTGCTATATCAAATCGAGATGAAACATTTGTTGCTACACAATTTCATCCAGAGGTTGTTCATACAATTGAGGGCGCTAAAATTATTAGGAACTTTATATTTAAAATAGCTAAGTGTAAAAGGAATTGGACAGCGAATAATTTTATAGAATCACAAACTAAATTAATTCAAAAGTTAGTTCCAAAAGGTAATGTTTTAGTAGGCGTTAGTGGGGGGGTAGATTCCTCTGTAGTTGCTGCACTTTTAAATAAAGCTATTGGTAATAGGGCAATTTCAGTATTGATTGATCATGGACTATTAAGGAAAAATGAGGCTGAAATTTGCGTTTCTTCATTGCAAACAGGTCTGAATATAAATATACACCTGTTCGATCAATCTAGGATATTTTTAAAAAAACTTGATAATATAGTTGATCCCGAATTGAAGCGCAAAATTATAGGTAATCAATTTATTTATTCATTTGAAAAAATAGCTAAAGATTTTAAAGATACAAAGTTTTTAGCTCAGGGTACGCTCTACCCTGATGTTATTGAAAGCGGATTAAATGAGGGTAAGAATTCTAATGTAATAAAAAGTCATCATAATGTTGGCGGATTACCAGAAAAAATGAATTTCAGATTGATAGAACCTTTAAGAGAATTATTTAAAGATGAAGTCCGGAAGGTTGGTTTAGAATTAGGAATTTCAAAAAAATTAATATTTAGGCATCCATTCCCAGGACCAGGTCTTGCTATCAGGATCATTGGTAAAATAACTAAAAAAAGAGTAAAAGTGCTTCAGAAAGCGGATAAAATATTCATTGATATTTTACATGAGGATAATTTGTATGAAAAAATATGGCAAGCATTTGCAATTTTAATACCTGTCAAGACTGTTGGAGTCATGGGTGATAAAAGGACTTATGAAAATATAATTGCAATAAGATCGGTGACAAGCACTGATGGTATGACAGCAGATTGGTATCCGATGCCGCATAGAACATTAAATAAAATCTCTAATAAAATTTTAAATTCTGTAAAAGGTGTGAATAGAGTAGTATATGATATTACATCTAAGCCTCCTGGGACGATAGAGTGGGAATAAATTCAAAATAATTTACATTAAATATACTTTTTTTATTTGCATGAATTTTTTACTTGTCAATAGTTCGACAAAAAGGATATTGATTCTTTCTTTTACTTTTTGTTTTTTGGATGCTCAAAATCAAAAATATACTATCAATAGTTTGGTGCAAAAAAAAGGAAGTTTCTATAATAAAATGAGTAATAAGCCAATTACTGGAAAGTTATTTTTTGAATTTATGGATAATAAAAATATTATCTTATTGCCTGTAGGCAAATTGGTAGGAGGGAAAAAACATGGATTATGGACGAGGTACTGGAGCAATGGATTGAAGAAAAGTCAGGGATTTTACTTTGATTCACTAAAAGAGGAATTTTGGTATGTGTGGTCACATGATGGCTTAAAGTATTTAGAAATAAAATATAAAGATAATCAACTAATCCACTTTACAAATTGTATCGTAGATAGCTGTGATTAAATGTTATTAAAATTTTTTAGTTTATATCTTCTTCTTTCTTTTCTATTTTCTAATGAGAGGTATATGATTAATGAAGTAGCTAATAAAAGTGGTATTTATTATAGTAAGGCAGATGAAGATTTACTTATCACAGGAGACATATATTCTTATTTTGATGGCAGAGAAGTATATAATGGATTCATATCCGATGGTTATAAGGTTGGAAAATGGATAGACTATTATACTACTGGTAATAGAAGAGGCGAATTTATGTATAAAAATGGATTAATGAACGGTCCTTATACACTCTGGTATAAAAATGAAGTCAAAGGAGAGTATGGGTTCCATAAAAATAATAAAAAAGATAAATTAATAATTAAATGGGACCAAAAAGGTCAAAAACTTAGCTCAGTTACGTTTAAAGAGGATCTTTTTCATGGAGAAGTAATCTTTTTTAACTCTGATGGAAGTGTCAAATATTCTGGTATTTACAAAGAAGGTCGTTGTGTTCACGGTACAAAAAAAAATTATAGACATAAAAATAATTTTCCAAATCCAGTTTATGAAATTTTTAAAGACGGAAAATTAGTGAAATTAGTATGGTTAGATAATGAAGACAAAATACTAGAAACAGTAGACTGTATAAAGACAAACTGCAATTAGCTGAATATTATATTTGTTTAAAATTTAAAGAAAAAAAATATTAAATGAGTAGGAGATGGTTGCCTTTCCTTACGTACTGTAATGCTCAAGCAAAACTATTTCAATTTAATTTGTGATAAATCAAAATATATTTCATCTTTACTTAAGGAAGATTTACAAGTAAATATTAGACCTTCGGCTTTTAATTGTGGATTTGCGCCTTTAACAATAGATAGCTGAAGAGGCTTATCAATATCAATTACTTCATAAACAAGATTAGAAATGAATGATTGACCCTTTTTTACATCAAAAACAACAGACTTTTTACTTAAAAATGGATCAATATTTGCAATCTGTTGACCTTTAGAATTATATAACTTATGGAAAAGCAACGCTGAATAATTGAAATTCTTCCTATCAATATTTTTCACTTCAATCTTTAAGTGAATGTTGGATTCTACTTTTTTAGCTTCTATCAACTTGTACTCTACTCCATTCAAATTTTTTGAAGTACCAATTTTTAACAAAGAATGACTAGATCCATCTTGACTAAATAGCATCGAGACCAAAAGTACTGAAATAAATTTTAGGAAAGGTTTTAACATCATATAATCCGCATTATAAGGTTGTAAGTATGTGAAATTTTTAGATAAAAATAATATCTTCGACAAAAATTAGATTATAAAAATCTCATTATCAATAGTAAATATTTAAGGAGTAGTAAAATTAATTTTTTTAGAGGCGTAATCTTTATTAAAGAGTGATCTCTAAATCAGGCTCTGTCAGTTTTTTCTTTTGTACAGTAGCATCTAAATATATTTCAACTCTCCGGTTTCTAGCTCTAGCCTCTGCTCTTTTCTTACGATCCTTAATATTTTCAACCTGGATTTCAGGGCGATACTCTCCGTAACCGAGTGCAGAGAATCTAGATGCTGGGAAACCAGTGATATTCGCTAGAAGTTGCACCATACTTAGGGATCTTGCAGAGCTTAGTTGCCAATTATTTTCGAAGTTATACCCACTAGGAAGAGGTAAATCATCTGTATGTCCCTCAACTCTAATTTCAACAAAAAGCGTATCCTTTTTATCCCTCAATCGCTTTATTAAACTTCTACGTTTTTTAACATTCACCGGATCATTTTTAGAATATATGTTGAATAATGGTGCGTTAACCGTAACTCCTCCAATATTTTGCAACAATGGTAATAACCTATCATTAATTTTATCAGATGCCGAGGGAAAAATTTTTCCTCTAAGAGTAATTTTTACACCCTTATCTTCCCGTATTATTTCAACATTTTTATTTCTTATATTCTTTTTTAACACTTCCTCAGTTTCATCCAATAGTTTACTTATTTCTTTTTCAACTAGTTTTTCATCCTCATTTAAGATAACAAGAAGAAGCACAAAAAATGTCAATAAAAGAGTAACCAAATCAGCATACGGTATTGCCCAACGATTTGATTTGGCCCAAAGTTCGTCAGAAGATAATTTTTTACCCATTTATTTGTTACGATCTTGCACGATTTTCATCCTCCAGTTCCAGTACAACCTCTGGAGGAACCATAGTCATCAGTTTTTCTTTAATTATTATTGGATGCTCATTTTGCTTTATGGATACCACGCCTTCAATGATAACTTGTTTATGTAACATTTCCATTTCATCTTTACGCTTGAGTTTACCTCCCATAGGAGTGAAAATAAGATTGGCTAGAACTACACCATAAAAAGTGGTAACTAGAGCCATCGCCATTCCTGCTAAAAGTCCAGAAAACTTTTCAGCAGTGGACTGTTCAGCTCCTGCTGAATCTCCAGCTCCAAACCCGTTCATCATAATAACGAGTCCCATAACAGTGCCCATCATTCCAAAAGCTGGGGCATATGATGCCATATAGTTAAATAACTCTGCTCCTGCTATGTGTCGATTTTCAATTGCTTCTTTTTCATTATTCAGTAGATATCTCAATCGATCAACTTCTTTTTCATTAATGGCAATTTCAATACCTTTCCTAAAAAATTTATTAGCCATGTTTTCCAGGTCAGCCTCCAGAGAAAGAATACCATCTTTTCTGGCCTTTGTAGCCCTTTCACAAATTCTATCAATAGTACCCACATAATCATAGGACTCGTCTCTGAAGACAACCTGAGCTATCTTTATTATATCCGCAAAAGCAGATATTGGTAGGTTAACAAAAGTAGCTGCAATAACTCCAAAAAATACTAAGGCTAGAGATTTTATATCGTAAAAATAATTTACATTTTCAAGAAAACCTCTTATTATACCTGGTTCTAGACCAAACATATCAAGCCTCGCTGGGCCGTCATCGCTTGCAGCAACAAAAAAACCTACGGGGTTTAATAGTATTCTGTTTATATAATATTTAAAAGTTCCCTGTTCTATTTCATGCAATCCTGGGACATTAAAATAACCTATTCCAAAGATCACAAACAGTCCTAAAGATATTCCAACGATACTACCAAAATCTAGCTTGCTTTTCAAACTGATACCCTACCCTCAACTTTTCAAAGTTGTATCTTTTATTTTATAGTAATAAAAATTACTTCTATTAAACCTAAAATTAATATAAATGATAAAAAATTTCTTTATTTTTTTTAAGTTATTGGTAATTCAAAAGTTTTTTCTATGAGAAAATTCATATAATATGATAAACATTAATAAAAATAATAATAAAATATCTTTGAACTTTTCTGGTAATTACCCTCTATTGTACCTTTTATCACTTATTTGCTCTACAACTTTAACTTCTTGTTTGTTTTTTTCTAAGCAGGAAATAAAAATTACGAAGAATGAGTTATCAGGTAAGAAAATATACCTCGTTGAACTTGGGCCAGAATATCAAAAAACTAAAAATTTTAATAAAGTTTGGTCAAAAATATATGCAAATAAATTCTATCCTTACAGGAAACTATTGAGGAGGGAATTTGAAATTTTAGGTCAATCAAAAATTGATGGTATAAATTATTTTATAATTCAAGACAATAAAAATAAACTCTTTAAGTCTGAATTAGAAATTGATAGTGCTGGCAAAATCATAAATCCAAATTACATACTCCTAAATGAGGATTATATGAAAGCAAAAGATTTAATTAATGGATTTATATGGTTAAATTTTATTGATAATGAAGATACTTTTTTAACCAAATCTGAAAATAAATTTTCAAGATTTAATAAAGTAAAAGTGGTAGATATAATGAAATTCCAAAATAGTGATACAAAGTTACCACTTTGGTTACTTATCGAAGGCATTGGAGGTTATCAGGGATATTTAAGATACGATCAATCTTTTAATAATGTTGGCTATCAAGATCATTATTTTGTTGAAGACCCGCTATTAGAAGAATGGGATAAGAAAACTATTTCTTTTATAAGATCAGGAAAATCAATATTAGGGATGACCAAGGAGCAGGTAAGAATTTCAATTGGTAATCCTGAAATTATTAATCATACCTCAAGCAGGCATGGTATTAGTGAACAGTGGGTTTATAAATTTGAAAATTCAAATAAGCAATTTTACCAGTTTGAAGGTGGAAAATTAACATTTATAAATAAATAGTTTGTTAAAATGCTAAAAGAAAAAATAATAATGATAGCTGTTTTGACTCTTTCTTTAGTAAAGGCTGATACTTTAGATACTACTTCCTATTATGACAAATTCAACATAGCCTTAGAATCTTTTAAACTAGGAAGATATAGGTTAGCCCAAAATCAATTTAATAAAATATTTATCCAGGATACTACGTTTGATCCAACAGTTCAAATAATGATTGCTAAAGCAATGTATTATCAAAAGGATTATGATGGAGCTTCTAAAATTTTGAGACAACTTTTACCTAAGTTAAAAAATATTTCCTATGAAAACTATGCTAGATTAACTTTGTCAGATATATATCTGTCGAATGGGAATTATAATATAGCATATAAAAACTATTTAAAAATTCGGGCTACTCTCAAGGATTCAGCACTTATTAACGATGTGGATAATAGATTAATTTTATGTATATCTAATGGATTAAACGAAAATGAGGTAGAAAATCTTTTAGCAAGAGAAAAAAATAACTTCAATAGAGCAATAATTAATTTGACCAGAGCGTATATTTCATGGCTTAATAATGACTCTTTTAATTTAAATAATGCTCTAGGTGCAATTAAATATAGATCCCTGGGTAATATATACAGAAGAATCTTTAAGAATCTAAGAAACTTAAAAAGTAATAACCTTATAAAACCAGTTACTATAGCTGCAGTCTTGCCATTATCTGGGCCTGATTTGCAGAAAGGTAAGTCATATTTGACCGGTTTTAATAAATTTTTTAAGTCGACTGATCAAGAACTCTATTTTCGTTTATTGGTTTATGACTCAGGAGGTAATAGCATTAACACCTTGAAAATAATAAGAGACATTGAAGATGATAAATCAATTAAAGCAACAATTGGACCAATATTAGATGATGAGATATTAATTATTGCTGGTTTGAATCTATCAAAACCAATTTTAACACCAAATTCTGGGTCTCTAGGTTTAGCAGAAATATCACCTAATTTATTTTTTCTTACTCCTTCCAATGAAATAATTGCTCAACGCACAGCTCAAGTTATGGTTGATTATTATGGATTTAAGAGGATTGCTGTTTTATCTCCTGCAGATAAGGAGTCAAAACTTTGCACAGACTATTTCCTAAATGAATGTAATCAATTAGGTGTTAGTCCAGTCGCTATTGAATGGTATTCAGAAAGGCCAAAGGATATTTCTAAACAATTAAAGAGTATTAGGAAAATTGCATGGAGTTTGGTAGAGGAAGAAAAAGATATAGATCAAATAATGGTAATTGATAGTTTAGATGCATTATTTGATGTTGATGTAACTGATTTCTTTTCATTGCCAGATAATGAAGAGGTTATGGACAAAAAAGATTCATCAAAAGTCACTTTGGAAACAATCGAAGCATTTTATATACCTCTAAGAAAAGAGGAGTTAAAATATATTGGGACGCAGTTTCCGATATATAATTTTAAGACGATTGTTTTTGGAAATGAAAATTGGTATGATATAAATCTTCTAAAAAAGGAGGAAATAGGCCCTCATTTTCAAGAGATGAAAATCATCTCTAGGTTAATTTCCGATACTTACTCAGATGATAGAGACCTTGATATAAACTATTTTGCCTTAGCTGTCGATCAGGCTAGTCTTTTACAAAAAATAATAAAAGAAAATTATTCAATTGACAGGCAAAATAATTTTAATACTCATTTACTTGATCCTTTTTTAGGTGAAAATATTTCCATACTCTTTCAAGGTATAAACAAAAATTCAAATGGTGCAGTTCAATTATTGAATTTTACAGATAAATTATATCCCATAGGATATTTTGATGGTAAATCAATATCTAAAATAGTAAAGTGATGGATAATAATTGGTTGGATTTCAAAGATAAAATAATCAATGAACAGGTAAAAGCTGTTTTCTCATATAGAGATTTAAATATTCTAGATGTAAATGAATTCGTATCAATAGCTAAATTTAAAGTTAAATCTGTGGCTATTCCCTTTCAAACTCACTCAATGAATGTAAAAAAAGTCTCTAAGGAGGGAAATTTTGGTAATGTAGATGGTTTGTTTACTTTGAATAGTTCAATTATTTGTTCTATAAAAGTAGCAGACTGTATGCCCGTTTTTTTCATTCATAAAACTAAACCTTTTTATGGCATTGTTCATGTTGGGTGGCGTGGTCTTGTTGGAGGGATATTAAAAAACGCAATTATTTTAATGAAAGTGAATAAAATAAATTTAGAGGATATACAAGTTTTTGTTGGCCCATCAATTCAAAAGTGTTGTTTTGAAGTAGGTCAGGATATTGTAGGCCTATTTAATAAAAACTTTATAAAAAATAGAAAAAATAGTAAGTATTCTGTTGATCTACACGGCTCATTGAAATTTTCTCTGGAGTCATATGGTATGAACGGCAATCAAATTGATATATTTTCAGAATGCACTTTCTGTAATGTTAATAAATATTTCTCTTATCGTAGAGATGGAGAAAAGACAGGTAGGATGTACGGTTTGGTTGGTAAAATTTAAACAATACGATTGTAAAAATGTCAATATTCGAAGCATTTATATTAGGAGTGGTCCAAGGATTAACTGAGTTTTTACCAATTAGTAGTTCAGGGCATTTAGTAATATTTCAATCAATCCTCGGTGTAAAAATATCAGGAAATCAATTTGAAATATTAGTTCACTTAGGGACTTTAATGAGTGTAATCCTGGTATTTAGGGACGAAATAAAAAATATTTTAATTTCTTTAAACTCAAAGCAAACAAGGAATTTTATTTTATACATAATTTTGGGAACTGCTCCAGCAGTAATAATTGGAATTGGTTTTAAAGATTTTTTTATGGAACTATTTGATGATCAATATGCGGTAGGTATTGCTTTAATCTTCACAGGAGTTTTTTTGATAATTACCTTCTTCATTAAAGCATCTGATGAACCATATTCATTCAAAAACTCTTTTCTAATTGGTCTTGCGCAAGCTTTAGCAATAATACCAGGAATATCTAGGAGTGGTATGACAATTTCTACTGCACTGATACTTGGAATATCTCCAAAACGAGCTGCCAGGTTCTCTTTTATTCTAGCTATTCCAGTTATTTCCGGTGCAACATTAATTACTTTTACAGAAACAAATGACTATAGCCAAATTTTAAATTTACCTGGGTTTGTAGGTTTATTAACATCATTTTTTGTTGGCTATATATCACTAAAGTGGCTTTTAAAATGGATTGAGAGCGGTAAGCTTTATTTATTTGGCTCGTATTGCATAGTTATTGGATTGATAACAATAAACTTTTAATTATGGAAATAGTAAACGTAATTTTTTTTCTTTATTTAACCCTTTTGTTATTTATAGGGTTCGTTAGTAAAAATTTTAATCAAACTCAAGAGGATTATCTTTTAGCGGGGAGGTCTCTTAACCCCTGGGTTACTGCTTTTTCTGAAAGAGCGTCTGGAGAATCAGCGTGGTTGTTATTAGCATTGCCTGGAGCAGCAATAATTTATGGATTAGTTGAATCATGGACTGTTTTGGGAATTATTTTGGGAATTATCTCCTCTTGGAACTTAATTGCAAAAAAATTGAGGGAGGAAACAGAAAAATATAATGCCTTAACAATACCACAGTATCTTCACCTTAGATTTAATGACAGTTCAAATTTGATATTACTTTTTTCATCATTTATTATTTCATTTTTTTTTCTATTTTACGTTTCAGCTCAATTCTATGCTTCAGGAAAAATATTTGAATCATTATTTGGATTAAAACCATTATATGGCATTAGCCTGGGAGCTTTTATTACTATACTTTACACATTAATGGGAGGCTTTTATGCTGTTGCATGGACAGACTTTATTCAAGGCATTTTGATGCTGGGTACATTGGTTATTCTACCAATTATAGGTTTTTTAGGTTATATAAAATCTGGTGTTGAAATTAATAATCTTTTTGAAATAGCAAATGAAACTTTTAAAAATAATAATAGTTCCTTTTTTAGCGGAAAAGTTGGCTTCTCAGCATTTGCTGCTGCGTTAGGGGGGCTTAGTTGGGGATTAGGATACTTAGGACAGCCTCATTTAGTTATTCGATACATGGCTATTCGCAACAGTAATGAAATATCAATTGCTAAGAAAATTGCAATATTATGGGCAGTTCCTGGAATATTTGGTGCTTTTTTTATTGGAGTTCTGTCTATGCATTATTTTGGAGTTGATTATTTTCTAACTACCGATCCAGAAAAAGCAATGCCTTTATTAGCAATGGAAATTCTTCACCCTATTATTGCAGGTTTATTTATATCTGGTGCAGTAGCGGCTATGATGTCCACAGCAGACTCTCAATTATTAGTAGCAGCATCTGCACTTACTCAAGATTTTTATGTCCAATATTTAGGGAAAAAAATTAAACAACATTTGCTAATTAGACTCACCAGATTAATTATTATGATCTTGGGTTTTATTGCTTACTTAATCGCATTACTTTCTTTATTTAATCAAAAAAAGATCTTCGGAGTAGTTAGCTATGCTTGGAGTGGCTTAGGTTCCTCATTTGGTCCAGCATTAGTGATGACTTTGTGGTATAAAAAAACTACAAGGTATGGAATTATTTCTGGACTAATTGTGGGGTTCATTACGACAATTGTTTGGTCAAATTTTAAATTCTTAAATTCATTTTTATCAGAGAGGTTTATAAGTTTCGTCTTCGCATTTCTTGCGATTTATATTGTTAGTAACTTTAAAAATGATGAAAATTAAACAAGTTTTTGAAAATTTAAGAAATAATGTTCATGTAAATTCTTATTATTTAAAGGGAGATGATCAATTTTTACAAGAATTTTTTCCTAAATATGTGATTGATTATACGTTCGGTAAACAACCCATAGGAAAAGTCTTTATTATCTCGGAAGAAGTTGATAAGAAAAACCAGCTCAATGAAATTTTAACAAGTGACCTTTTTAGTTCGAAAAAGGTATTTATACTCAAAAACTTTCAAAGATTAAAGTCTAAACAGCAAGATGAAATTTTAGAATATGTGAGAAAGCCTCTTGAAAATCATCTTCTCTTTATAATTAATGATGACTTTTTCAAAAAGACCAATAACTTAAATAAACTTGAAAAGCTGATAGGGTATGTAGACGTTCAAACGCCATTAAATTATGAAATAAAAAAATGGGTCAAATACTTTTTTAAAAAAAATGGTGTAAAGGTTGAAAATAAAGTTGTTGATACTTTAGTTGATTTAGTTGGTGATTCTCTTAGTAATTTAAAAAATGAAGTTGATAAAATTTGTTTATTTAAAGGAAATGAAAAAAAAGTATTTTTTCATGAAATGGACTGCTTCTCATTTTTAGTTTCCAATAGACAAAGAAAAGAACTATTATTTTCTATTGCTGAGAGAAATTTCGACAAATCAATTTTATCAATGAGAGTTATCCTTGCTCAGGGTGATTCTATGTTATCTCTCCTTTATCCTATTACAACCCTTCTACAAGAATTATTATTTGCAAAGATGAATAATGGAACATATCCAAATTATAAGGGTTATATAAATTTACCATTATCACTTAAAAATAGAATTTTATCTTTTAAAGAATCTTACACTACAGATGAAATTGAAAAAGGTTTAATTGAACTAGGTAAAATTGATCGCAGACAAAAAACTGGAAGTAGCAATGATGAAATCGATTTATTACAATTCCTTGGAGCATTCGTTGGAACAAAATAAAAAAACTTATGTTTTTTCAGATGAACATTTAATGAAAAGATTTCAAGATGGAGATGAGAATGCGTATGAAACTCTTGTCTCTAGATACAAGGATAAATTACATAATTTCATATATTTTTTTGTAGGCGACAAAGATTTGGCTGAAGATTTAGTTCAGGATACAATGGTAAGACTGTTTACAAAAAAGCATTATTATAAAGAAGTTGCTAAATTTTCTACATGGATTTATACAATAGCGCGAAACTTATCTAATAGTGAACTTCGAAAGAGGAAAAATAGAAAAACCTTTACTATTAGTGAATTAAGTAAAGATAAATCAAATTATGATTTAAAAGACGAAAAACCGGGTATAGAGCGAAGATTAGAATTGAAATATGATATAGAGCAAATTAAAATTACGATTAATAAATTATCCAGGACGTTTAGGACTGTTATAATTCTAAGGGACATAGAAGATTTATCATATGTTGATATAAGTAAAATTGAAGGTGTCCCAGTAGGGACAATAAAATCTAGAATAAATAGAGCACGATTACAACTGCGAAGAGAATTAAAAGATTTATTTTAAGAGGAGTTTAATATAAAAATGAACCAATACCAATTTGAAGATTTAATCTCTGATTATGTTGAGAACAAACTAACAATTTCTAAAAGAAAAGATGTAGAGAAGTACTTAATAGAAAATCCAAAGGATGTATTAAAAGTAAACCAAGTAAGAGAAAATATTTTATTCTTGAAATCTCTTCCAAAAACAAAGGTAAGTTCAGACTTTGATAGTAAGTTAAAAGATAGAATTAAAAAAGAGTCTTTAAGACCATTAAAAAAGAAAATTATTACGAAAAAGAATATATTTGGTTTTAAACCAATCAACTTTTCTTTTTTTATCTCTTTAATATTCTTCTCTGTGTTCTTGAGTTATCAATTTATAGATGAACTATTTTTGCTGGGAGACCTCTCAAAGGGAGTTTTTACAAATAATGAAATCGAAGTTAAGAAAACACCTAAAATGTTAAATCAAAGAAAAATTACAGTACCCAGCGATTCTACTGAGATTGATCAGAAAAATAATAAAAACTTTTCTAAAAATATTAAATTAGTGAATGATTAATTTTCCTCTATTTTAATTTGGTTTTTTTAGCACTCTAACCTTTTTAACTTCTGTATGAGATAATTAAATGTCAACTTTAGCTAATTTTACAAAAACTCTAATAATTTCTTTCGTTCTGACACTTGTATATCTTTTTTTACCTTCGGATTTAGTTGTTCTAGGACAAATTTTAAAATATAGTATATTAATATCGATAATCATAGCTCTAATGTCATATAAAAGTGTAATCCAAAGCGTTGAGTCGGGCATTTCTAATATAAATTCGCCAAAAAGGAAAAAAGATGGAAAATACGAATTTGAAGTTGTTTTAGATGAAAAAAAAACAACGAAAGATCTTTTTCAAAGGTTAATTATTCTGACCATTAAGGTGGCTAGTTCAATCAATAAGCATAGCCATTCAGCAATATACACCATTGATCCAAAAATAAATTCATTTGTCTTGCAGGGAGGAAAAAAAGATGAGTTCAAGGAGTCAATATCTATCGAAAACGGGGAATTATTAAATTTTGTTTTAAAATCAAGAAAAATTCACCAGAAAGATAATAAAGACTTATGGAACAGTTTATTTTCTGAAAATTCTTGGAAAGGAAGCGAAAGTGCAATTATTAATCCTGTAAAAATACATGGAAAAGACTTAGGCTTTATATTATGTAGAATTGATCATTTTAAAAATATTTCAGATAAGGATTTGAGTTCATTTAAAAATCTGAGTGAGTTTTTTTCGTACAATTTACAAAATTTAGATGATTTAGATTATCACATAAATCAAGAAGCTAGTAAAGATTTAATTTTAGATATCATCTCTGGATTAAATTCTAAAACGGACGAGCAAAATATTTTTGATCAATTCAGATACTTTTTTAGGACTACATTTAATTACGATAGATTAACAATATCAATTCGTAAAGAAACCAATAATCGGAGAAAAATTGATAAAGCAATTAATTCAATTGTTAAATTGACTGATGGAATCAAAGATGAACTAGATCAAGAAACTGAATTTCCAACAAATGGAACTCTCCATGGTCTGCCTATAATTTCAGGTAAGTCTATCTCTTCTAGCAATTGGCAAGAATCTTTCCCCAATATAGTGAGATATAGTTCAAAACAAAAAAGTAATGCAGTATATAAAACTATCTTAGGTTCTCCCATATTAGTTGGTAATCAGGCCAAAGGATCTATAGTTCTTGAAAGACTAGATGAAGTTATGTACGCAAAAAAAGAGGTAAAGAATTTGGAAAAAGTTGGCCGAATATTGGGTTCTTCCTTAGAGTGGGTAAATGAATATAATAAAATTTATGAAAATGCTACCCATGATGGGCTCTCAGGTTTGTTGAACCATCAGACATTTAAAGAGCGTTTTAATGACGAGATTAAAAGAGCTGAAAGATTTCAGCATAAAATGAGTATAATGATATTTGATTTAGATAAATTTAAAAATATTAATGATACACTTGGTCACCAATACGGAGATTACATTATACAAACATGTTCAAAAATCATGAAAGATAATGTAAGAGCTGTAGATGTCGTAGCAAGATATGGAGGTGAAGAATTTGCAATTATCTTAATAAACACCAGCGTAATAATGTCAAATATTGTAGCTCAAAGGATTGTTGATACCATCGCAAATTATCCATTCAAGATGGACAATATTAAAGCCAAGATGACAATTTCAGGTGGTATGTCAGAATATCCATCCGACTCAAAAGATATGAAAGAGTTGATTGAAATTGCTGATCAAGCTATGTATTCAAGTAAGCAAGAGGGAGGCAATAAATTTTCAATACACTCAAATATAGAAAAAAGTGGTTAAAAAGTTTATATTAAAATATTTTATTTTTGTTAATCTATTTTTGGTTATAGCTGGCAGAGATGACCAAGAATTAGCATTAGATTATTTCATGCAAGGACAATTTTTATTAAATCAAGGTAATTATGCTATGGCTGCGATTGAGTTTCAGGATGCAATTCTACTTGACCCAAATGCCATTACTATCCATGTATCTCTTGCGGATGCATACAGAAGAATAGGTAAAGTTGAGAGAGCATTAGACCATTTACAAATCGCTTTAGATATTAATCCAGATGATCTTGAGGCCATGCAAATGTTGGGAAAATTATACATTGCTGAAAACAGGATTGACGAAGCTGAAAATGTATTTTTAAGGTTAAACAAACTCGATCCTGAAAATTTAGATCATTTATATGTTTTAGCTGATATTTCTAAAGTAAAAAGAAATTGGAATAAGGCAATTGATTATTATCTAAATATTTACGATCAAAATCCTGACATTACTAGCGTTCTCCAGCAGGCTCTTCAGTTATCTTTAACAATAAATGATCTTTCCAGATCAGATGAAATTTGTGAATTAATGTTGAAAAATGACCCAATGAATATGGATATACTAGGAACTCTCAAAGATATAGCAATTTATAATAAAAATTATCAAAAAGCATTGGATATTATTCTTAAAATTGAAAAGGAATATCCTTCTTCAATCCAAGACTATCTTCAAAAAAGTTTACTGCATGAACAATTAAATCAGCCGGATCTTGCATTGAAAACCATGTATTTAGCCTATGAAAATGATAGCTTAAATGTAAATATTTTGCAAAGAATTGTTACATTATCAATTGATCAAGACCTGAAAGAAAATGCATTGTATTATAACGAAAAGATAATCCAAAAATTTCCAAATGATTCAAAAGGCTATGTTAATAAAGCCGTTATGTCATTGGGCGACAATCAGCCTACAGAAGCAATTAAAGATTTAATTGATATTTCAAACAAATTTTTAGATAATTTTATGGTACAGTATTTACTTGGAACGGCATATTATCAAGTAAAAGATTACACTAATTCTGAAAAATTTTTATATAATGCCTTGATAATTTATCCTGAATCTCGAAACACTAAGCATAATCTTGCTTTAATTTATGATATTAAAAAGGAGTGGGAGAAGTCAGATGAAATATACTTGGACTTAATTTCTTCAGACAGTCTAGATGCTCAAGCTTTGAATAATTATGCATACAGTTTAGTTGAGCGAAATATGAATATTGATTTAGCCCTAGAGCTTTCAAAAAGTGCAATTAAAATTTCACCAAAATCTGCTCCTTATTTAGATACAATAGGCTGGATTTATTTCAAAATGAATAAATATGACAAAGCATTAGATTATATAAAAGCATCATTAAACATAGATGAAAATAATCCTACCATAAGAGAACACTTTGAACAGATAATAAAGGCTAAAGCTGAATTGGAATACTCAGAAAAACAAAGGGCAAAAAAAGATTAAATCTAAAATATTTTATGTTCTTTTAATTTCTCTACTTCTAGGTTGTATTAACACTGATTTATCTAAAAGTTCAAAGAGAACTCAAAAAAAAAGTAATGTTCAGTTACTAAGAAATAAAAGTTTTAAAGGCTCAGGAAAAATCCAAATAGGAGATAAATCTTCAAGGAGAATACCATTTTCATATATTACAAGAAATGATAGCTCTTTAATTTATATAAAGGATGTATTTGGGAGATCAGTTTTTTTAATAGGTATTTCTAAAAATAACATTCTTTTAAAAGATATTAGAAAAAATAAAATGATAGATAAAAAAAATCTTAATATTAATTGGGGTATATTCCGGAGTGAATACCTCAGCTTTTTGAAAATTTTTTCTAATCACAGATTAGAGGAACCATATATAAGTGATAATTTTAACATCCAATATGATAGTATTTCTTACATTTTTAGACAAATTGAAGAAATAGCCCCTTTAAGCTTATTTAAAGATTTAAAAAGTAACGATAATATTAATTTTATTTTGACACTTGAGAAAAATAATGTTAACGATAAATCATTTGATTATTTAAAAATTTGGAAAAACTTGGAGAATTAAAATGAAATTATCTATTGTAATACCAGTATTTAATGAGCTTGAATCATTACCCAAGTTAGTTATTGAATTAAAAAAAGTTTTAAAAATATTTGACAGCTGGGAAGTCATTTTTGTGGATGATGGTTCATCAGATAAATCTGACAGATGGTTATCTGAATTATCGCAAAAAGAAGATAACTTTTATCTAATCCAATTTTATAGAAATTACGGAAAGTCAGCAGCACTCTCCGAGGGCTTTAAAGCCGCATCAGGCCAATATATAATCACTTTAGATGCTGACCTGCAAGATGATCCTGAGGAAATAAAAAATTTGGTAAATAAATTAGATGAAGGTTGGGATTTAGTTTCTGGATGGAAAAAGAAGCGCCTTGACCCCCTGAACAAAACATTACCGTCAAAAATTTTTAATTTCGTAACGAGATTATTTACCGGAGTCAAAATACATGATTTTAATTGCGGGATTAAGGGGTACAAGCAATCAGTAATAAAATCATTGGATATTTATGGCGGACGCCATAGATATATACCTGCTCTTGCAGGACATAAAAAATTTAAAGTTACTGAAATTGTGGTTAATCATCGAGAAAGGGAGTTTGGGGAGACTAAATATGGTGGAAGCAGGATATTTCATGGATTTTTCGATTTAATTACTATTTTATTTCTGAACAAATATAACAAGCAGCCTCTACATTTATTTGGATTTATTGGTTTAATATTCCTCACAGGCGGGATAATTAGTGAAAGCATTTTATTGTATTATAAATATGCATTAGGACACTTTTTTAAAGATCATGTTGCTTTACTGATGTTTGGAGTAATGTTAATAGTAATTGGAATTCAATTTTTCTCTATTGGATTATTAGGAGAACTTTTCATAAAGTATAACCAACATAGTGATTCACGCATAAGAAAAACAACTTTTAAAAATAAAAATTTTCAATCTTAAAAAAAATGAATCTTTTATGATTTTTAAATCTAAATTGAAACAGCCTATAAACTTTATAGTTTGTGGCACTCAAAAAGGCGGCACTACTGCGTTAGATTATTATTTGCGCTCGCATCAAGAGATTTGTATGGCTCTTAAAAAAGAAGTCCATTTTTTTGATAATGATAATTATTTTAAATACGAAAAAGTTGATTATGAGTTTTATCATGAATTTTTTAGGCCTCAAAAAAACCATAAAATAATTGGAGAATGTACTCCTATTTACATGTTTTGGAAAGATTCTATGAAAAGGATTTATGATTATAACTCAAAGATAAAAGTTATTATAATTTTAAGAAATCCAATTGAAAGGGCCTACTCTCACTGGAACATGGAGGTTCAAAGGAAGAGAGAACACAGGACATTTTGGGATGCCATTAATAAAGAGGTAAATAACCTTGGTGATGATTCAAACAAAAGTAGAACTTTTTCATATCTAGAACGCGGATTTTACTATTCACAAATTATGAGAATCTACAAATACTTTGGAAAGAATCAACTTCTTTGTTTGAAAAGTGAGTCATTAAAGAAAGAGCCCCATCTAGTTTTAGATGAAATAGCTAACTTTTTAAAGATATCAAAATTCATTAAAGTAGAAAAAATTGATGTCCATTCAAGAAAATATAAATTTTCATTAAAAGTAGATGAGCGAAACTTTCTAAAAAGACTTTTTGAAGTTGATATATGTCAGCTAGAAAATTTGATTGGATGGGATCTATCTGCTTGGAAAAATTGAATTGAATAACCAAGTTAAAATAAGCATTATAACACCATGTTATAACAGGGCCAATGAATTACTTCATCTATTGGAATCTTTGGCTGATCAAACAATTGATAAAAATCTTTTTGAATTAATTATTTGCGATGATGGCTCAACGGATACTACGACAAAACTAATTAATAATTGGCAAAAAAAAAATTTTTTTAAAATAAAATATTTAAAACAAGAAAATAAAGGTCCAGGGGCTGCAAGAAATCTAGGATTAAAAAATAGTGATGGCGATTTAATTGCATTTATAGATTCTGATTGTGAGGCAGACATTAATTGGCTAGATATAATATATAAATCATATAAAAGAAATAACTTTGATGCTTGTGGTGGTCCGGATGGATCAAAAGAGAACTTTACAATATTACAAAAAGCTATTGACTACTCGATGACTTCTTTTTTCACAACTGGTGGTATGCGAGGGCATAGTAAAAGAATGATTGCTACTTTTTATCCTCGAACACACAATATGGCTGTTAAAAAATCATTATATCAAAAAATTGGAGGGTTCGGGAGCCTCAGACATGGTCAAGATATTGAATTTAGCAATAGAATGATAAGGTCAGGCGCTTATGTGAAATTTTTAAAAGATGCAATCGTATATCATAGAAGAAGAACTTCTTTAAAACAGTTCTTTAAGCAAGTTTTCAATTGGGGTGTTGCGAGAATTAACTTATATATGTTGGATCACAAAATGCTTGAATTAGTACACTTCTTACCCTCTTTTGCTTTAATTGGCAGTGTAATAACTGTATTTATATCAATGTATTTGAACTTCTCACTATTTCAATTAGTTATGTTCTTCATCTTACCGTTAAGTTTTGTTTCGTTTTTAGGTTGTTATCAGAAAAAAGATTTTAGAATATTTCCTCTTTTATTTTTAGTTATACCCATTCAAATATTTGGATATGGTTTAGGCTTTATTAAAGCTTATATCTTAAGAGTCTTATTAAAAAAATCAGAATTCACTGGTTTTGTAAAAAACTATTACAAATGATTGTTATTGTACTGGGAATGCATAGAAGTGGAACGTCAACTATTGCTGGGATTTTGCATTTAAATAATATATTGATGGGAACTTATCAGAACTTCTGGCCAAGACCTCTTATGCAAAATCCAAAAGGCTTTTATGAGAATTATGATTTTAGGAAGATTAATGATACGATCTTAAAAAAGCATAATTACGATGTAAAATCTTATAACTCAAATATTCCCATGGTTAATTTAAATGAATCTTTAACATTAAAAATGATTAAGTTATTAAAAAAGTATTCTAAAAAATATTCCTCATGGGGTTGGAAGGATCCAAGGACATGTTTAACAATTTTTAAATGGTATGAGGTAATGAAATCTTTGGGTCTTAAAGATCAGCTTAAAATTGTATATGTATCAAGAAATGCATCATCGGTAGCTAGATCATTAAACAAAAGAAATAACCTTGAAATTGGGAAAGGTTTAGCTTTATGGGCGGAATATTCCAAAAGAGCATTAGATTTTTGTGAGGTAATTAATGTCCCAGTCTTTTATTGCTCTTTTGAACATTTATTAAAATCTCCAGAAAAAGCATGTTCACCATTGTTTAAGTTTTTAAATAAGGAAATAGATATAAATGTTCTAAATAGCTTTGTTGATAAAAAAATAAGTAAAAATAGTATGGGAACTAACTTTAACCTACCAAAATCGATTAGTAAACTAGAAAATAGAATAAATGACCTCGTTTCTAAATGAAACAAAAAAATATTACCATACTATCTGTTAGTTTTTATTCATACTCACATCTGAAAAGATTATTTGAAAATGTAATGAAAAAAGCTAGAAAACCCTGTCAAATAAAATTGGTTATTGTAGATAACACAAATGGTAAAGATACTGGATTAAAAGAACTAGAATATTTAGCTAGTGATATCAATATTATTAAAAATAATGGAGAAGGTTTACAACGCTCAATTTCTCATGCCTCTGCATTGGATAAAGGATTAAAGTATGTTGATACAAAATACTGTTTAATTATAGATCCAGATACTTATATTTTTAAAAGTGATTGGGATACTTTTTGTCTGAGCAATTTACTTGAAAAAAATGTCGTAATTGGTGCACCTTATCCAGAGTGGAAAATAGGCAAAGTACATGATTTTCCAAGTGTGATTTTTATGTTTTTTAGAACTAATGAAATCAAGAATCTCAGGAAGAATTTTTACCCATTTCCAACTTTTTATAGATCTTTGTATAACTTTATTTTTAGAAAGATAAATCGGTTAGGTTTCATTGCTAATAAAAGGTTTATGAATAGATATATTTGGTTAAGGTCTATAACCGGTTTTATGGAAGATTTATTTGGAATTACATCTCCGGATACAGGAAATAAAATAATAAAATCTTTTCATAAAAAAAATTTTACGTCTATTACATTTAATGCTATATACGGTTCGGATATCCATGTAAAACATTCAAAAAATTTATCAAGCATGGCTAAAGAGTTTGAATTATACTTTTACAGGAAAGAACCGATTTTAACGCATATGTACTCGTCAGGTGTCTTTCATTGGAAAACTAAAAAGGGATCCGATATTAATTATTGGAAATTACTAATCAATAAAATCGAAAAAAATTATCATGAAATTAATGAAAAATAAACATTTAATAATTATAGTGATTATGCCTTTATTATTTCTTTATAAAATGGTCTTTTTAGGAGAAATAATTACCACAAATGATGAGTATGAAAGACATCCTATTAATGAATGGCGAGATAATTATTTCATAGAGAATGATGATATCCCTCAATGGTTTCCAAATATATTTTCAGGGATGCCTTCGTATGGGGGATATATTTTTAATAATGGAGATCCTACAAAATTTATAAGGAGTATAATTTTGTTTAACCCAGGACTGAAGGTCTGGTTCTATCTATGTATATCAGCGTTGGGGATGTTTTTGTTATTGAGGATGACTGGGACATCTAAAAATTCCTCCTTGTTCGGGGCTTTAGTTTCATCATTGACCCCATATTCATTTGGTTTAATTAATGCAGGACATTTGAATAAAATTTTCGCAATGGCTTATATACCCTGGGTTCTATTGGCAGGCTTTAGCTTAATAGGGAAATTAAAAACTAAGTATATCTTTTTTCTTGCGTTAGCAAATTCTTTACAACTTTGGGTTAATCATCCTCAAATTTCATATTACACGTGGATGGTCCTTGGTTTTTATTTTTTTTGGAAAACAGGGCTTGATCTTAAAAACAAAAATTTTAATTTTAAAGATAGTGGTTTGAAACTATTATACATTAAAGGGAGTATTTTAATTTCACTGCTATTGGTAAGTGATCCATATTTAGATATATACAAATTTCAGGGTGAATCAACTAGAGGAGCAAAATCTGTCTTAGATCAAACAAATCAAACGAGCAGGGGAGCAAGTTGGGCTTATGCTACACAATGGTCTTTTCATCCAAAGGAAATGATATCTTTTATTTATCCATATTACTTTGGTCTACAGAACACTCAAGACCTAAAAAAAGGAGCTTATTGGGGATATATGACGTTTACCCAATCTACACATTATTTGGGTATAATTGCTATTTTATTGGCCATTTTAGGTCCACTGTTGAAAAAACCTGATAAATTTGAAATATTTTTTTTGGTAGTAACCATATTAACAATTTTTACTGGTTTTGGTTCTCATTTTCCCGTTTTATACAGACCTTTCTATGAACTTTTTCCTTTCTTTTCAAAATTTAGAATTCCATCAATGATTTATGTTCTACTGTCTGTTTCAGTACCAATTTTAGCATCCAAGAGCATAGATTCTTTAATTAAGTATATTGATGACAAATTAATATTTAAGAAATTATTTTATGTTTCTACCTCTGTTTTAGTTTTAACTATCTTTCTTCTGTTTGCAGGTGAATCATTGCTAAGTTTTATGAAGTCTTCCGAAAGTTTAAGGTATAGTCAAGATCAAATTTCATATTTAAAAAATGCCAGAGTTAATCTTTTTAATAAAGGTCTAATTTTATGCATTATTGTGGTAAGTAGCTTTGTTTCACTGTGTTGGTTATTTAAAAATAAACAAATTAAAAGAAGCTATTTTTATTACCTTATAATTGCTCTGAGCTTAGCTGATATTTGGTATGTTAGTTCTGAGTTCATGAATTTAAAGCCAAAAAAAAATATGGATAAACTTTTTAAATCAGATTCAGTAATAAGAAAAATCCAAGAGGATATGGACTATTTCAGAGTCTTTCCTGCAGATGAGATTAGGTCAAATAAATATAGCTATTGGAATATAGAAAGTATTGGCGGTTACAGACCGATCAAATTAAGAAATTATGAAGATTTAATGAACGCTAAAGGTTTTAGCAGACCGCATGTTTTAAATATGTTAAATGTAAAATATGTAATCACTGGAAAAAAAATAAATAATACAGACTTTGAAAAAGTTGAAGGTATTAGCAACCTTTATGAAAATAAGAAAGTTCTTCCAAAAGCATGGTTTGTTGGTAAGATAAAGAATGTTAATTCTCAAAGAGCATCTTTGAAGGAAACACTATTATCGAGTTTTGATCCATCAGATGAGGCTGTAGTCTTAAATTATGAAGGTCCCCAACTTCCAAATAAAGTTGATGGGAGTGTTGAGGTTAAATTGAGAAAAGAAAATCAAATAATATTAAAAACTAATTCCCCTACCGGAGGACTAATGGTTCTATCAGAGACCTATTATAAGCCAGGTTGGAAAGCTACCATTAATGGTAGTCACTCAAAAGTTTACCAAACTAATCATATATTGCGTTCTGTATATGTTCCTGAAGGGAAAAATGAGATCATATTTTGGTATGATACCTCTTTGTTCAATAAATCTCGCACTTTGTCTAGAATATCCCTTTTGATTGTTTTATTTTCAATGGGTATGCTTTTTAGAAAAAAAGATTAGCAACATGCGCAGATATAAGTATGTTATCAATATTAAAGCAAGCCTATTTATTTTTGGAATAATATTAATTATACTATTTTTATATTATACTCGATTATTAATAAATGAATTAAGAGATGACAATAAAGAAATTGTTCGGCTATATGCTGGAATGATTGCAGATGTTGTAAAAGACGATAGTGATGCAAATCTAGATTTTGTTTTTGAAAATATTATTAAGAAAGTCAAATTTCCTATTATTCAAACAGATAATGATAAAAAAATTCAAATGTGGAAAAATCTGCCGCATTTTGCATCAGATATAGATAAAAGTGAACAAAGATTGAAGTTTATGCAAATTATGGATAGAGTGAATGAACCCATACCTCTTATCTATAGAGATAAAATTTTAGGCGATATTACATTTGGATTTTTACATTATGGTGATAGTTTATTTGTTCAAAAGTTACAAAATTGGACGTATATAGTGGTCATCGTGATTATTCTATTTATATTTGTTGGACTTTTAGGTTTTTCCTTTATTAGAAATAATGAGAAAAATAGTATATGGATTGGGATGGCTCGAGAAACGGCCCATCAATTAGGAACTCCGCTCTCTGCATTAATTGGATGGAAAGAGTGGCTAATGGAACATCCGGAAAAGATTAAAAAAATTCTACCGGAAATGGAAAGTGACTTGGATAGGTTAAACCAAATTGGAAGACGTTTTAGCAACATGGGTTCAACTCCTGAATTTGAGATGCTAAACTTTTCTCATAGGATGATATCGGTTATAGAATATCTGGAAAAAAGGTTGCCAACATTAGGTAAAAAGGTCAAACTGAAAAATAATATAGATCCAGATATAAATATAAAAGCAAATGGTTCACTCTTAGCATGGTCTATAGAAAACATTATAAGAAATAGTATTGATGCAATTAACCAAGAAAATGGTGAAGTTAAAGTTAGCTTAAAGAAGGATCAAAAAATTATTATACGTGTCGAGGACAATGGATGTGGCATTCCTAGAAAAGATTGGCGAAATATTTTCAGGCCTGGTTTTAGTACAAAAAAAGCTGGATGGGGCCTTGGTTTATCCCTTTCCAAAAGAATAATTCAAGATATTCATGGAGGAAAGCTTCATGTATTAAAATCAAATATAAATGAAGGAACTGTCATTCAGATCATACTTTAAATTATTGTTTGTTTTAGGTAATTTTATACAAAACTAGAGGACATTAATGGATATTTTATTTGCAAATGCTCAGTCCACACAAAATAGTGGTGGAGGGTTAGCAGCATTTTTACCTTTCATCCTTATTATGTTTATAATTTATTTTCTAATGATTCGTCCTCAGACTAAAAGACAAAAGCAAAAGGAATTGATGAGAGATTCTTTAAAAAAAGGGGATAAGATTGTAACAATTGGTGGTATTCATGGTACAATTCAAGGTTTTAAAGAAAAAAACACTTTAGTCCTGGTAAAAATCGACAATAATACAAATATTACTATTAATAAAACCGCAGTTACTGGATTATTTGGTCAGGTACAAGATTCAGAATTTCAACAAAGTTAATTTGATTAAATTTAATGGAATCCAAAAAAATATAATTTTCTAAATAAATTAATTATGAAAATTATTTTTATGGGCAATCCTGAATTTGCAATTCCTACTCTTTCAAAACTCATTGATAGTAGACATGAAGTTGTCGCAGTTGTTTCTAACTGTAAAAAAAATATCGGAAGGAATAATAAAAAATCTTTTACCCCAGTTGGAAATTATGCAAATGAAAAAAAAATACCGCTTATTACTCCCAATTCATTGAAAAGTTTGGATCTTAGAAAAAAACTACTTTCTTTTAATCCTGATATATTTGTAGTTGTTGCATACAAAATACTGCCACCATCACTAATTAATCTACCAAAATTTGGTTCATTAAATTTGCATGCATCCTTATTACCAAAATATAGAGGAGCTGGTCCCATACAATGGGCACTAATAAATGGAGATAAAACTACAGGTGTTACAATATTTCAAATTAGTTCAAAGGTTGACACTGGCCAAGTATTGGATAAGGTAGGGGTCAAAATAGAGGAGGAGGATAATATGTTTACGTTGGGTATGAGATTATGCACAATTGGAGCAGATCTAATGCATAGTGTTCTAAATAATTTAGAGAGCGGAAATTTAAAAA
This sequence comes from uncultured Fidelibacterota bacterium, assembly GCA_902611135.1. Taxonomy (GTDB): domain Bacteria; phylum Fidelibacterota; class Marinisomatia; order Marinisomatales; family UBA1611. The sequence continues at coordinate 34,746 of CACLYL010000009.1, forward strand.
GAGAAAGTCAAGATGTGAATAATATTAGTTTTGCTCCAAAAATAACAAAAGAAATGTTAATTATTGATTGGAGTTTGCCCGCTCAAAGGATTCATAATTGGGTCAGAGGACTATCACCGTGGCCTGGGATGTACACAACCTTCCAAGGTAAAAAAATAATTCTTTTTAAAACAAAAGTTATTGATGGAACTGCAAATATAGGTGAAGTAATTATTAAAGAAAATGAATGTTTTATTGGTACAGGTTATAAACTTTTATCTATTTTGGAGATTCAAAAAGAAGGAAAAAAAAAGATGCCAATTAGAAATTTTTTGATGGGCTTTTCTTTCCCATCAGGCTCTATTTTCGGAAAATGAAAAAGGATAAAAGATTCCTTACAGTTAAGGTTTTGAATAAATTCGATGAAAGTAATAAAAAGTTGCAATTAGTACGAAATCAAATATTGATCAATTTAAATTCAAATGAAAGATCTTATGTAATAGCATCAACTAATGATATCACGCGCCTAAAAGGAAGACTTGATCTGTTGATTTCTAAAATTTCAAATAAGAAAGTAGATCAAATTAATATTAAATTATTAAACATTTTACGTTTAGGGTTTTATGAAATTCTATATTGTAAAAAAACCCCAAATTATGCAACTGTTAGTTCATTAGTTAACCTAGCAAAATCAACCGCAAATAAAAAAGCTTCTGGATTTATTAACTTTATTTTAAGAAAATTAATTTCAGAAACTAAAAAGAGAAGTCCTTTCGAAAGTTATAAAAAATTCTCAGATTGGAATTCCTTTCCACAATGGATACAAAAAAGGTGGAAAAAAAACTTTGGCAAAGACAATTACTTGCTTTTGATGAACCACTTTAACACAAAACAAGGCTTATATGTAAGGATAAATTCAAACATAGGATATGAAAAAATAGTAGGTAGTTTAGATGATAAGGATCTATCGTATGAAGTCTTTAGTCAAAATTTTATTAGATTAAACAAAGGCATAAAAAAAATTCTTAAATCAAATCTATTTAAACATGGTTTAATTTCCATTCAGGATCCAGCTGCTGGTGCTGTTGTTAATTTGTTAGATCTTAAGGAGGGTGATACTGTTTTAGATGTTTGCGCAGCTCCAGGAACTAAATCTATTTTTATTTCAGAGATTATTGGGTGTAAAGGTAAAGTATATGCTTATGATTGTAATGAGCAACGAATAGAAACTGCAAAAAATGATTTATCAAGAAATGGTTTAAATAATATAATTTGGGAACAAAAAGATGCTAAAATAGATATTTATCCAACTTCAAAAAAAATCTTGGTAGATGTTCCTTGCACTGGGACTGGTGTAATTGGTAAAAAACCAGATATTAAATGGAGACGAAATCCACGCGATATAGAAGAGATGGCTAAACTACAATTTCAAATATTACAAAACATGTCCAAATTTTTGGAAATTGGAGGTATTATGATTTATTCTACATGTTCAATGGAAAAGGAAGAAAACTGGGATGTAGTTGAGCTATTTTTAAAATATAATGTTAATTTTAAACTGGTAAAGATAACAAATTTTCAATATCCTGAATGGATAGATTCTAATGGATGTTTAATGACGATTCCTCATATACATAAAGTTAGTGGCATATTTGCCGCAAAATTAAATAAATATGCCTAAAAAAGTATTAACCTATTTATTGAGCATAACTATTTTTAGTTTGATTATGTTATTTTTAGCTGATTTATTAGTAATGCCATTTTACGTAAGAATGGGGTCTGGGAAGTACATGGTAAATGTAATTGGTAAAGAATTGTCATACGGTAAAAAAATTTTAAAAAAAGAAAATTTCAAACCAATTGTATCGGATACTCTATTTTCTGCGGTTTATAAACCTGGTGAAATTGTTGATCAATATCCGGAACCAAATAGAAGAGTTAAAGACGGTAGAACTGTTCGTTTGAAAATTGCCCAACCAGAAAAAATGGTTACACTGCCAGATTTAATTGGAAGATCGCTTCGAAGTGCAGAATTAGCTCTTATGCAATCTGGATTAGAAATAGATACAGTTTATAAAGAATATAATTCAGATGTCCCAGAAGGTAATGTTACCTGGCAGTATCCTAGAGGTGGAGATCTATTAAGCAAAGGTATGGGGCTTCATTTGACAATTAGTTTGGGTGTTCCCCCAAATTTTTTCCAAGTACCTAACCTTTTTGGTTTAAGTAAGAAAAAAGCAATAGCTGATTTAGAGAAAGCTGGCTTTGGGCTTGGGAAGGTATTCTATAGACAAAATGAAGATTTAATTCCATACACAGTTCTAGATCAATCAATTTCCGCAGAAACTGTTCTAGAAAAAACAACTCAAATCAACTTAACTGTAAGCGTGCTGGATATGCAAGATATCTTTAATCAAATGATCGATAGATGAATTCAAAAGAATTTTACAGGAAATTATTACATATTTCGTCCTGTTCTATAGCTTTAAGTTATTTATGGTTTTTTAAAGATAGGTCAATAATGTTAATAATAGTTGGCACATTAACCATAATGTCAATTGTTATTGAACTTTTAAGGAAAAAGAGTAATTATATTCAAAAGATCTTTGAAAGATATTTTAATTTCATGTTAAGAAAAAATGAAATTAAAGGATCTTTTACAGGGGCAACATGGCTACTTTTAGGTAATTTTTTAACTATTTTTATCTTTCCTATTTTTGTTGCAGTGCCAGCACTCCTTTATTTATCAATCGGAGATGCTATAGCTGCATTGGTAGGTAAAAATTTTAGAAGATTTACAATTGGTAGAAAAAGTCTAATAGGTTCTTTTTTTGGCTTTTTATGTGGATTAATATTTGTCAGTTTAGTTAATAAAGTTTTACCATTTTATGTAGTCATGTTTGGATCGATAGTTGCTATGATTACAGAAATCTTGCCTATTGCGATTGATGATAATCTATCAATTCCCTTGTTGTCAGGATTGACAATAATGATATTAACATGAACTTTTTAAACCCCATAGTGTTTTGGTTGCTAGGATTTATTTTAGTTCCGATTATAATTCACTTTATAAATCAATATAATTCAAAAAAGTTAAGATTTAGTACCGTTAGGTTTTTAAAAACACTAGAATCTAGCTCAATTAGGAGATTTAGGTTAAAAGAACTTCTTTTATTATTCATTAGAATAATAATCATAATATTATTGATAGTGCTTTTTTCAAGACCAGTAACAAAGGGTTTTTTGCCCGATTGGATAAGTAGCAATCAAGAAACTATGTCTTTATTTATTTTAGACAATTCCGCAAGCATGAGTAAAAGTAATGATGACCTTTCTAATGTTGATCAAATTAAATCAAATGCGATAGCAATTTTACCTTCCATTAACCCTGA
>CACLYL010000010.1 GCA_902611135.1 uncultured Fidelibacterota bacterium
AAGGCTAGAGGATGGGAAAATAGCTGTTTTAAATAGCTCTGTAAAATTTTTCTACCAAGATGGGAAAATCACCGAAAATAATGATGATTGGCTAGATGAATATGATGATTTTAAATATGATCAAGATATATCTTCATTTGATGATAGTTATAAATACAAAGGACAAGAAAAAACAAATCAAGCATATTATAAAATATCTATTTTTGGGGCTGGAGCCACAGCTCTAGGGTTGAAAGATATAAATGGTATTAGTACAGGATCTGCAAATCCAGTACACTTTGGTATTGGTTTTCAATCTCCCTACATAATACTTGGAGCGGTTGATGCGTCCCCAGGAGCATATTTAATGCTTTATGGTTATGATGATAAATATATGGGGAAGGTTAGCGCATATCAAATGGTAGCAAATGGGAGTTTTGATTTAAATCCAATATTTTTCTTCTTCCCAGATTGGTTCCATTTTTGCTTTAATGTGGGATTATCATATAATAACAAGATAAAAGTTGACCCTGGAAGCGAACCTTGGACCGATGGTTCGGTACCGCAAGATAATTTTGGAGGATTTGGATTAAACACAGGCCCTTCTTTTAACTTTTCTTCAAGTACCTTCCCAATGGAGCTACATTTATTTAGTCATATGAATCTAGTTCCACAAAATGGGGAATGGGCTCCTGCTAAAACACCCTTGCTAAATTTTGGCGCAAACATTGTAATTGTTATGAAAAGAGGGAGATGAGCATTAAGCATCTTCTTGATAATTTATTTATAATACAACTTTTAATTCCATTATTCTACTCTTTTAGTCAAACTTTATCCAATGGTCAAATTACTTTTAATTTCAATGGGGCGGTAGATGGTAATTTTAATTCAATCACTGAAGATAGCATTCCAACAGGGATATTAATTAATGAAGAAAATTCAGAAAATTCTCAAATTATTATTGCTGGCATCTCTAATCAAGATGAAAATAGTTTCAGCATTTTCTTATCTGTATTGCAAGACACAGTATTTCCTCTTCAAACTAGAACCTGGGAAATACCAGGTCAGGGTAATGAAGATGATCCTTTAAGTCTTGAAGCATTAACAATTTTTTTACCAAATATTGATTCTAGTTTTGCAGAGCAAATTTTTGATATAGTGACTGATTCAACAGATCAAAGTGACTCGATAAACCTTGAAGCCATTTTAGAGCAATTTAGTGATGATTTATATCTTGGCTTATCAGGCGAGCTAGACTTTCATACCGTTAATGATACATTTATTGGTGTAAGCTTTAATATATTTATGGTAAAGCCCGCTTTTTATTTTCCTCCCCATACTATAAATATTCAGGATGGGCAAATGGACCTAAATTTGGTTCTAAACTCTTCTCTGTTGACTGATAAAAAGGTTAAGGATCAAAGGATGGCATCCATTAATAGATGTTATCCAAATCCCTTTAACTCAGTGTTAGGTTTAGAACTAAATTTAGGAGAAGTAAATAATTTATTAACAGTATATGATATAACGGGAAAAGAAGTCCAAACTCTGCTTCCAAGAAGGCTAAGCCAAGGGAAACATGTAATAAAATGGAATGCTAAAAATTTAACTAGTGGACCATATTTCATTATGATTCAATCTGGGAACACAAAAAAAGTAAGACGAGTGACATATTTAAAATGAAAAACAGTATAATTTTAAAATCATATGAAGTTCTTAATGATATGATACTACTAAAATGGGATGATGAAACAGAGAGCTTTTTGCATTTAAAAAAAATGAGGGAAAATTGTCCTTGCGCTAATTGCGCCGGTGAAAAAGATGTTTTCGGTAATATATATAAGGGACCTAAACAAGTAATTACCGAAAACAGCTATGTACTTAATGGGATGCAACCTATAGGATACTATGCTCTAAGGCCATTTTGGGCTGATGGCCATCATTCTGGTATTTATTCATTTGCAATATTGAAAGATTTATCAGAAGGGTAATAAGATTAATTTAATGCTTGTTGTTTAATATTAAATAACAACTTATGTTAGAGTCCGATGAAACAAGGTTTATTCTTTTTAATTTTACTTTTTTTTTCAAATCTTCTTGCTAAAGAACTAAAAATAGAGCAAATCTTTTTAGAGGGTTCAATCCTCAACCCTAGAGAAGAAATATCAGGAATGGATTGGTATAAAGAGCATTTGTTTTTATTACCAGAAAATCAAAATAACTATTTATATGTTATCCCAAAGAGAGAGATTTATAAATCACTAAATTCTTCAAACAAAATAAAAATCCTACCAAAGAAAAGTAACTTTATTGCTCCAGATTATAAACGGTTAATCAAAGGTTTTGAAGGTTTTGAGTCTATAGCTTTTCATAATGATAGATTTTTTATTACCATTGAAGCAAAAGAGAGAGACATAATGAAATCATATATTATTTGGGGCGAAATAGACGCAAAATCTTTTACTATGAAATCAAAAAAAGAAGACGTTTTAGAAATAAAAACACCTGTGCAAATCAAAAACATGACCTATGAAAGTGCCTTAATTTATAAAGATATCGCCTTATTTTTATATGAGGCAAATGGTAAAAATTTGCAAAAAGATGTATTTCAACAAGCCATCTCTTTGAAAGATTTTTCGATTTCAAATATAAAATTCCCCAATATTGAATATAGAATTACTGATGCTACTAGAATAGATGAAAACAATAAGTTTTGGGCCATAAATTATTACTGGCCTGGAGATAAAAAACACCTCAATCCAGTGGAAGATTATTTAAATACATTGCCAAAGTCATCTAATAAAATTGAGAGAATTGTTGAGTTTGAGATTAAACATAATGAAGTGGTTTTTTCAGGGTCCGAGCCAATTGAATTTAGCTTAGATAATAAAAATTCAAGAAACTGGGAAGGTTTAGTCAGGTTAGACAATCAGGGCTTTTTAATTGCGACAGACAAATATCCTGAAATGTTATTAGCATTTGTAGAATATAAGTATTGAAAAATGAGAAAGGTTGATTAAAAAGTTAATCTATGAAAATTAAGTTTAAACATTCACTTTTTATTTTTTTTATAACCGTCCAATTCGTGTTTGGTTGGGGGAAAACTGGCCATCGGATTGTAGGAGAAATTGCAGAAAATTATTTGACAAAAAATTCTAAACTTCAAATAAAAAAGTTAATAGGTCACCACGACTTATCAAGAATAAGTAACTGGGCAGATGAAATTAAATCTAATCCTAAATGGGACCATGCCTGGGATTGGCATTATTGCACGATACCTGATGGAGAAAATTATGAAAAGGGCAAACATAAAGGCCAAGCAGTAGAAAAGGTTCTTGATTTTACCAAAACATTAAAAAGTAAAAAGTCAACTAAAGAGGATAAAGTTATTGCTCTTAAATTTTTAGTCCATCTAATAGGAGACCTGCATCAACCTCTCCATGTTGGGAATGGGACCGATAGGGGTGGAAATGATGTGAAAGTGAAGTGGTTTGGAGAAGCAACAAATCTTCATAATGTTTGGGATACCAGACTCATAAACCTTCAAGAGTTAAGTTACACAGAATATTCAAATTACCTTTTATTAAATATAGATTATTCCTTGATTCGAGAATGGCAAGGAGCTAACATTTTAGAGTTTATTAATGAATCAAAAGAGCTTAGAAAAAGGTGCTACGAATTTAAAGATAGCGACCTCAGTTGGGATTATTTTTACAATAACAAGGAACTTCTTGAAAAGAGGCTCATTCAAGGAGGGGTTAGGCTTTCAGGAGAAATCAATAGAATTTTTAAATAGATTTATTTTGATTTACCTTGTGAAGCTACCGCATCAGTCTTTTTCTGTATTTCATCTTGGTCACCAAGATAATAACTTGCTATTGGTTTAAGATTTTTGTCAAGATCATATATAAGAGGAACAGCAGTAGGGATATTATATTTCAAAATCGCATCCTCAGTCATTTGATCAAGATACATTACTAGAGCTCTCAAAGAATTACCATGAGCAACGATTAATACCCTTTTACTGTTTAAAATATCAATCTTTATGTTATCATGCCAATACGGTAAGAATCTATTTACAGTATCAGCTAAACATTCCGCACTTGGAATTAAAGATGTCTCTAATTCTTTGTATAACTCATCGTGCTTAGGGTGCCTAGTATCAGACTCTTCAAGTTTAGGCGGCGGGGTTGAATAACTTCTTCTCCAAATCAAAACTTGATCATCGCCATATTTTTTTGCTGTTTCTAATTTATTTAACCCTTGTAATGCCCCATAGTGTCGCTCATTTAAGCGCCAATTGTAATGGATTTTAACATCTTCGATTTTCATAGTATTTAAGCATATCTCCATTGTTCTATTTGCTCGTTGTAAAACCGAAGTGTATACAGTGTCAAAAGAAATGTTTTCCTTCTTCATTAACGAACCTGCAGTTTTTGCCTCATTTTTTCCTTTTTTTGTTAGACCGACATCAGTCCATCCTGTAAATCTATTTTCTAAATTCCACTGACTTTCACCATGCCTTAATAAAACAAGTTTAAACATTCTAGCTCCAAAGATTATGACAAAATTGTGGTCTATTTTATTTATTTAAAATATTTTTTTATAGAAATAATCATTATTTATTAAAACAACCTTTTTAATTTAAATACCTTTTTACTTTTAATATATTTACAGATCTAAGGGCGAAATGTCGGAATATAAATATTTTAAAATCTAGTGTAAAAATTTTATAACTTAATATCTAACCGGTTTCAAACAGTCTCTTTAAATTTTTTACGTGTACATCCTAATAATTAGTTATTAAATTTCATTGAACTAATTACAAAAATACTTAGGAGTATTAAACATGAATCGATTTAAACGAATCATTTTTATTTTTAATGCCTTAGCCTTTTCTTCAACATTGCTTGCTCAAATGACTGTTTCTGGTACAGTATCCGATGCTGTTACTGGTAAATCACTTTCTCAAGTGAATGTTGTCGTTGAAGGAACAAACAAAGGCTCAGCGACAGATAACAATGGTAATTTTACTATTGGTAATGTTTCTAATGGCTCAACTATTACCGCTTCAATGATTGGATATACAAGTCTTTCATTGCAAGCATCGACCAATCTTAGTTTTTCACTACAGCCGAGTCTGATTGAAATGTCTGGATTAGAGGTTCTAGCTTCCAGAGCCGATGAGACAACACCTGTAGCGTACACTAACGTTAGTAAGGAAGAGATGGAAGTTCGACTTGGTTCTCAAGAAATTCCCATGGTCCTAAATACTACGCCCAGTGTCTACGCTACTCAACAAGGTGGCGGTGCTGGTGATACAAGAATAAATGTCAGAGGCTTCAACCAAAGAAATGTAGCAGTAATGATCAATGGAGTACCACAAAATGACATGGAAAATGGCTGGGTATATTGGTCAAATTGGGATGGTGTTGGAGATGCAACATCGTCTATCCAAATGCAACGCGGTTTGAGTGCTGTTAACTTGGCTACCCCTTCAATCGGTGGTACTATGAATATCATAACTGATCCTGCAGCATTAGAGAGAGGTGGATCATTTAAACAAGAATTAGGTGCAGGGGCGTTTTTAAAATCAACTATCAATTACAACACAGGATTAATTGCAGATAAATATGCTTTTAGTTCAACCCTTGTCAAAAAAACAGGTGATGGAATCATTGACGGTAACTGGACAGATGCCTATGCATATTATTTGGGATCAAGTTATCAAATGAATGATGCGAATCGTTTCGAATTATTTGCTATTGGCGCTCCACAAAGACATGGACAAAATCTATATAAACAAAATGCTTCTGCTTATAGTCAGGAGTTTGCAGAAGATGAACTAGGATATACTCCAGAAGCTTTAGATGCTTATACGGAAGCCACTCATGGCGAAGGGGGTCGTTTCTATAGCCAAAATTGGAATAACGTAAGTGAATCATACACTGGACAACAATACTGGTATATGTATGGAGCAAGGACTGTAGATAGATATAAAAAAGGTATCCTTAATGAAAGAGAAAACTTTTTTCATAAACCTCTAGTAAATTTAAATCACTACTTAACTTTTAATGATAAGATGAACTTATCCTCCATCGTTTATTGGTCTGGCGGTTCTGGAGGAGGTACTGGAACGTACAATAACGATTGTGCTACCTATGACAGCACCTCCGGAGAATGGGTTAAAAATACTGGTTCTAGTGGATTTATTTGGGATTATTCTGGTCCTTCAAGGCTAGCTGATTGGGATAGCAATATTGCTATGAATGCAGGAACGGAAGATCGCAAAGGTGGTGTAAAAGAAGCTGGCGAATCACTTGCCATTTTAAGAAACAGTATAAATCGACAGAACACATATGGAGTCATCTCTAAGTTTAACCTTGACATGAGTGATGCCATTAAACTGCAGTTTGGATTAGACTGGAGAACAGCAGGAATCGAACATGCTCGCGAAGTTCGTGATTTACTAGGTGGATCATTTTTTACTCGATATGGAAATGCAAATGATCCTGATGGAGGCGCCGAAGTTGGCTTAGGTGATATTATTGCATATCATAATGAAACTACTGTTGACTGGCTAGGTGTTTTTGCCCAAGGTAATTATAGTTCAGGCCCCTTATCAGCCTACGGAATGGCAGGATTCTCTACTATTTCCTACACATATGAAGACCACTTTGCAGCAGACACAGATAGCGATGGAAATACAGTTAACAACTTGATTGAAGCTGATCCAATTTCTGCAATGCAGTTCAAGGGTGGTGCTATGTACGATTTAAATGATAATCTTAGTTTATTTGGGAATTTTGGTTTAGTTGAAAAACCACCAATTCTCGATAATGTAATCGATGAGGATGGTAATAAGGCCGTCAACATAACAAACGAAAACTTTACTAGTTTAGAAGGTGGAGTTAATTATCGTATGAGCAACATGGCAGTTAAAGCTAATTACTATTTAACTAATTGGAATGATAGAAATCTAACAAAAGCGCTTACCACCGGACAAGGCTCAAGTGGAGATACTGAAATCATCTATTTAACAGGTGTAAATCAAATGCATTCAGGCTTTGAGACAGAAGTTTCATATCAAGTAATGGACATGCTTCGCATCGATGCAGCCGCTGGTTTTGGAAGTTGGTCTTTTGTTGATGATGCAAGTGGTACATTAAAAGATGAAGCTGGAAACACACTTGGTCAATATAACTATGCACTTAAAGACCTAAAAGTAGGCGATAGTCCTCAAACATCAATGGCTTTGGGATTGACACTAACTCCAATGGAAGGACTAAGTTTACAAACCTTAGTTAACTACTACGATAATAATTTTTCGGATTGGAGCCCTTCAGCTAGAGAGTATGATGAAGGTGATTCACCAGATAGAACGCCGGTATGGATGGCACCATCTTATTCTAAGGTAAATCTGCATATTAATTATGATTTACCTATGCAACTCGCTGGAACAAACGTAACTGTTTTTGCTCATGTTTTTAATCTATTGGACGCTGTGTATGTACAAGATGCCACTGATAATAGCAGATATAATGGATACAACGATGATGGTACTCATGATGCATCTAGCGCTGAGGTATTTTTAGGTATTCCTAGATATTTTAATGCAGGCTTGAAAATTAATTTCTAAGTTAAGTTAAACCAATAAATAAAAAAGCCTCTTAGGAGGCTTTTTTATTTATTAAAAGAATGATGGTACTTCAATATCAAAGATTGAAGGTAACTTATCTTCAAATGAAAAGCCCACCATTAAACCAAAGTAGGTCCAATAGGTCTGAACCTCTTTACTAAAAGTAGTGGAGACCCAATTAACTTGGGAAGTGATTCCAATATTCATAGGTGTTGGTAAAAGATTATATATTATGGTATAGCCAAAAGTAAAACCATACCCTGGCGAAACTAGACCTCCTCCAATTCTCAATCCACTTTCCATTGCTTTAGGTATCCAAAACCAGGCCAACCTTGGATCAATTTGCGTTGTAATAAAGTAACTAAGCGTTTGAAAGTTTTCTTGTAAGCTATCTGATTTAAAGTCATACCAATTAATGTCTATACTTAAATTGATATTCTTATTACTTATTCTAAACATATTTCTGTTGCCAAGCCCAAAAGTATAATGCATACCAACAATATGGCTATCTAAGGTGGTTTCAATAAAGAACGGTTGGCCTAACGAAAAAGTTAAATATGCTTTTGTTTGTTCAGAATTAAATAATGAATCTTGAAGCGCTCGTTTAGCTTCTCTGGCTAATTTTTTAGCCTCTTTCCTTTGTTTTCTAGCTTCTTTTCTACCCTCTTTTGCTTGTTCTTTTGAAAAGTCTTCTATTTCTTTTGCTTTTCTAACAGCATCTAAAGAGGCTTTTGCCTTTGCCGCTTCCAATCTGGCCTCCTCTGCATCTCTTTCAGCGTCATACATCCTTTCAATTGCTTTTTGTGCTTTCACTTTAGCCATATCCATTTCTTTCTCAAACGATTCAGTATCTTTGGCTAATCCTTCTGCTCTTTTCAAAGCTTTATTTGCATTTTTAGCAATTCTATTCGCCTCATTTAACGCTTCTTTTGCTTTTAGAACTTCTTGATTTGCTTTTTCAAGAACTTCATTTGCCCTATTAGCAAATTCTAAAGCTAACTCCAATGATGTAAGATTTTGTAATGTATGATCAATTACCTTTCTACCTGTCCATTCTAAATTATAGGCATATCTGTCAATTGGCATATATGGTATTATTTTTCTCTCTATTTCTTTCCCTCGCTCATCGATTAAAACTCTAATAGTTTCCTGTTTAGGGCGGTCATGAATAAATTCCTTGGTATAAAAAATTTCATTCTTAGAGTTAAAATATTGTATCATTCTCAGGTCAATACCATTTTCCCAAAAAGTTAAATGCCTTCCTACAAAGTTTTTATCAGAATCAAAATATGAAGACTCAATAACTTCTGCTGAAAAACTATCACCCTTATATCGTGTGTAATTAAAATTGTAATAAAAATAAATGTAATCCAAATGATCTCTAAAAGCAATTGCCTTTGGCCTCCCATCATTGCGACTTTTTACATCTGCAATCCAATCTGTCCGGACTAGGCTTAATTGATCAGAAAATAAAAATTCGTCTAATTGTGAGGCGTTTCCTCTGGTATGAAACTTAACTTTGTATTCAGATCTAAGGCCTGATTTTGACCATAAAAAGTAATAAGTTTCTCTTTCTCTATTATTTTTATCAATGGTTGTAACAGTTTTTATTCTTTTTTCTTTGTTAAAAGAAACCTTGTAAAAGGTATCACCTATAAAACTTGCTTCATCACCTTTAAAATCTAATACTCTTTTATAGGGGTTCCAGTATCTATAGTACGAAAATTGATTGTCTATGCTGTTTGAGCTTTCTTCGTTTGTTAAAATAATTGTTGGGATGAAAGAAAATAAAAGGGTTTTAATAATTTTATTGCTCAGGCTAGACCCCAGCTCATTAATAAAATCATTAAAAAGAATAAAGAAAAGCCTGTCCATGTCCCTGTTTGAAATCTTTTATTATAATCAATTACATCTTCTTCCAACGACTGATAATTAAGTACAATTGTTTCATGCTTCCCCTCCTCGACAAACACATCTAAGCGTCCCATAATTAAAATATCGTTTACCATTTTATCTTTCGGGCTTAGCCTATCAGAATCTTCAGTACTGTTATTTGGGAAATAACCAACTTTATGCCACCCTGGTAAAACATCAATAGGGTTTTTTAGAGGGGAATATCCAACCAATTGATTATCAACATATACCGGCAGTCCCTTTGTATCGCAGATAATTTCAAGCATTGTTCTTTGTCTATCATCCTTCCAACTTAATGGATGAGTTTTTTTCCTAGCATCTTTATCATCAGGAAAAACAAAAGAGGGATTAATGACTTTCTCCTCAGCATATTCAGAAAATTTTAAACTTAAAAGAACTCTCTGATTGTTATCAATTAGTACTATATCAAACGAACCAATTTTTCTAGCAACCTGCAAAGATAATTGCAAACCATTTTTAGACCATGTTTTTTCAATTTTTTGGATAGGATATGAATTTATATTATCAGTAAAATCTAAGTCTGGTTTTATTATGTTGTAAAAATTTATAGTGAACCAATTATCTTGCTCTAACCAACCACTGATATCAGATCTATCTATTATGTCTGACAAAGCAAATTCAATATTTATCCCGGTTTCTAATGATTGAGAGTTAGAATAAACAACAGTAGGCATATCTTGAGAGATCAATAATTCAAATGATAATATGAAAAAAAAGTGCCCTAAAATATAGGATTTCATATAAATTTATTCTTCTTCAGAAATAGCTAAGTTAATTCTAATTTTTTGTGATTTTCCTTGAGGGATATAAACATCTTGATAATCTGGAACTCTCATTGCAAACTGGGGCCTAGGCGTATTAGGATCTATAACTCTAATTCGATGCCATCCAGGGTTAACTGATAATTTCTTTATAGGCGTTTTCCCCATATATGAGCCATCGATATAGACATTTGCACCTTCAACATTGCATGAAAGTTTTAAAAAAGTTTTTCTCTTTGATAAGTCTGGTGGTAATAAGGTAATCTCCTGAGCGTTAGGTAATTTCCTCGTTTCTCGTTTTACTTGCGTGCTAATCGGAGGTTTTTTTAAAATATCCTCTGCAGTTTCAGAGTCTATTGAGTTAGAAAAACTTTGGTTCTCAATCTGGTTGATTTCTTGAGATTTTACCGTTGCATTTAGTGGACTTAATCCTGAAAGTGCTCTTATTAATTCTTTCAGGGTTGCTTCACCAACGATTCCATCTATTTCAGAACCATTAAATCCTCTATCCATTTGAAAACTAATTACAGCTTCCTCTGTCAGCTTGCCATATTGACCATCAACGCCATTGCTGAACGGCCCATTTAGACCCAAATCATATCCTAATGATATCAGAGCCTCCTGTAAAATTTTAACTTTTGATGATCGATTAACACCTGATAACAAAATGCCGTTATCTAAAATTGATAATATTGGGGAAGTTTTGACATTGTTCCTAATCGCTAATTCTCTTTTTGCTTTATCATCTATTTTTGGAGGTTTAAACAAACTTTCGGATAATGATACTTTATTTTTTATAACAAGGGGTTTTGGGGATTCATCACTTGCTAAGCCATCGGATGCATCATCCGTTGAATACCATTTATTATACCAAACAAAATATTTTTCAGGTCCGTATTTGTCGCGTGCATATATAAAAGAATCATAAAAAGGAGAACCTTTTGCCTCATTAGGTGGGAGAGAAAAGACTAAATTCCCATTATCTTTTTCCAAGCTTTCAACCTCGGTAATTAAGCTATCATTTAAAGTATCCCAAACTTGAACAAGAATGACTCGACTGGCTTTTGAATGAAAAATCTCAAAATCCTGTATTGGCCTCTCAAATAAATAACCTAATTGGACAGACTCGTTATTTTTAGTTGTTTCTAAATCCATCAAAGGTGGCTCAAAAACTATATAATCCATAGATTGTTTATTGAGAGATGTTTTATTAAATGTCAAGTAAAACCAGTTTTCTTGTCCTGCCCAACCAGCAACATCTTCAATATCTATTGTATTTTTAGTTACAATCCTTAGTAAAGTACCATTACTCTTTTTATGGGTGGTAACTAATTGGATTTCATTAAAACTACAATAAAGTACATTTAAAAGTGAAAATAAATAAGCTATATATTTTGTATTAAAGTTCATTTAGTTTTTTACGGTATTTCTCCAAGCTAAAAATATCGATTGAGGGATCCTCTCCTCTTAGTTCCTTTTCTTTTATATTTACCCTTAAAGCCTTTATTTTTTCTTTTATAGGTGCCGAAATTAAGATTTTTAAACAGTCTGAGACAATTTCTTCTGCTTCTACATTGCCTAAATCTTCCATTAATATCTTTATTATGGTACTTTTTTCTTCGTTATCTGGAATATTTTCTATTATTTTTGAAAAATTATTTTCTGAAACTTGAATTGCTTTTTCTGCAATGTTTTTTAACACAGGATTTTGAAAAAGATCTGTTGAAACTTTATCTTTAACATATTGCCTAGTAGATTTTTTCTCATTCAATAACAATTTTACCAATTCAAACTGTGCTTTATCAACTTGACTACTAAAACTTGACTTGTCTTGTTCAGAATTGAGCTCAACGTTAGTAATAGATTTAGTTTTATTTTTATTAATTAAATTTATTAATTCTTTTTCTTCTAAGATTAAATTTTGCGAAAAAACTCTAATTAGATCATTTCTTGCTATCTTATTATCTATATTAACAAGATTTTTACTAAGGTTAAGTATATATTCTTCTCTTTCTGCTCCTGTTAAGTTCTTTGCATTATAAAAACTTAAATGAAAAGAACAGTAATCTAAAGGATCCTCTATTGATGCCTTTACAGTTTCAATCCCTTCATCTCGAACCCAATCATCAGGATCTTTTCCAGAAGGAGGTAAAATCACAGATGGATAAAGTCCTGTCTTAAAAAGCATCCAACCAGCTTTGATTATAGCCTTCCCTCCTGCGGAGTCAGCATCATATAATAAAAGAACATTTTTTGTTACCCTTTTTAATGCTAATGCATGACGTTCAGTAAAAGCTGTCCCTGAAACGGCAACAACCGGTTCTACTCCCGCCTGAGTCATTTGTATTAGATCCATGTAACCTTCGACTAAAATTGTATAATTATATCTAAGTATTGCGCTTCTAGAAAAATTTAGACCATAGAGGATATCACTCTTTTTGTAAATGATGGTTTCTGGGGAGTTCATATACTTTGACATATCGTCGCTCCCAAATATACGCCCTCCAAAACCAACAGTTTTCCCATTAAGATGATGTATTGGGAACATAATTCTTGATCTAAATCTATCAAATACCCCTTTCTTTGATTTTATAAATAATCCTGATTCTTCAATATACTTTCTTCGATAACCTTTCCCTCTAAATTTTTTTACTAAATCATCCCAGATATTAAAAGATAGACCAATTTTATACTTTTTAATCGTGTCAATAGTTAATCCTCTTTCTTTTAAATAATTCAAAGCTAACTTTCCTTTTTTAGAAAATAAATTTTTTTGATATAAATCTTCTGCAACTTCATGTAGTTCATAAAGAATAGAATATTTTTCAGGTTCAGATGTTTTAGCATTTTTTTTTATATCAACATTATACTTGTCGGCTAATAACTTAACTGATTCAGGAAATGAAATTTTCTGATAGTCCATTACAAAAGAGAAAACATTTCCTCCTTTCCCACAACCAAAACAGTGAAATATCTGTTTTTGATGAGCAACGCTAAAGGAGGGTGTTTTTTCATTATGGAAAGGACATAATCCAAAAAAATTATTCCCCTTTCTAATTAACTGAACGTATTGAGAAATAACATCTACTATATCCGATAAATCACGAACTTTTTCAATGTCTTCTTGAGAAATTTTGTACATTAAGGTTATGTTATATTTTTAAAATAAGCTTCAATTTTAATCAAATTTTCATCCCAATGAAAAAATTCAACTAACCACAGCTTAATATTATATGAGTATTTTGCTAATATAGAATACTTATTAATGTAAGAATTCCATTTATCCAAGGGTAAAATTGATACAAACCAAATTAACATTGAGATGATAATGATCCCTTTAAGAAAGCCAAATACTGCACCTAATGATTTATTCATCCAATCATTATTTTGATTCAAGAATATTATTTGAGCTGTTTTGAAAATAATTCTTGTTAAAATTAGAGTTAATGAGAAAATAAACGAGAAAGTTAGAAAATAAAAAGTCCCAATTTCGAGGGGCACTTCTTCTATATAGTATTCAGAAAGTTTTATAGAATATGTAAAAGAAATTAGAATAGAAATAATCAGCCCCAAAGTTTGACCAATCTGTTCAAGGAAACCACTTGAAAAGCCCCTAATTCCTGAAAAGACAATGAAAAGAAAAATTATTATGTCTAATAAAACGCCCATTTATTCTAAAAGCTGTTTTAGAATTTCTCGAGCTTTATTCCCATCAATTAAAGAACCACCTTCTTTCATTATTATAGGCATCACTTTCCCTATGTCACTTAAGCTCTCTGCCTTAACTTTTATAATAGCTTTCTCAACTAAATCTTGTATTTGTTCATCTGACAACATCTTTGGAACATAAGATTCAATAATCATTAATTCTAATTCTTCTTTCTCTGCTAATTCAAGACGTTTTGCTTCCTTATAAATATTAATAGATTCTTTTATTTGTTTGATACTTGTTCTTATTACTTTAATTACCTCATTTTCATTTAATTCTCTTCCTTTTGATATTTCGTTGTTTTTTAATTTAGCAATTAATGATCTTAAAACTATCAATTCATCATTTTTCCTCTTCTTAAGTGCACCACGCATATCTGATTTAATCTTTTCCAATATTTTCATTTTATCCTCTATCAACTCTTTTCATTGCAAGCAACAGTGAATCCTTGTCTTTTTCAAAACCGATAAAGCGCCTACCGGATACCTTTGATGCAACACCAACATCACCAATAGACATAAATGGATCCAAGACCCAATTTAATTTATATGTGCTTGACTTCATCATTCTTAAATATAATTTTTGAGAATATTTAGAATTTTTATCTAATCCTCTCGGAATATCCACCCATAAATTAGAATTAGAATGATTAATATTATTTGTATCAATCTTAGATTCATTATTATCAAGAAAAATAAATTCATTGGATTTTGTTGCATACCATATATCCGAAGTATCATCAATCCACCCTTTTCTATTTTCAACCTTGGAAGATCTATTGCGCCATATAATTCTAGATCTTACTTTAAATATATTGTTTAATAGGCTATGAAACATACTTGAGTATTGCCAATTAGTCATTAAGTATATAGAACCAGCCTCTTTCAAAACCCTTCTTGCTTCAATTAACCAGTTTTTATTCCACTGATAATAATCTTCTAACTTAAATTGTTTATCAATAAACGGTGCTCCAGTAGGGTCAGTAATAATTAAATCAATAGAAGCAGCTGGTATCCTTCTAATCCCCTTAAGACAGTCTGTTAGAAATAGACCTTCTTTCATCTTATCTTTCGATAAATTGATTTCTTTATATGATTGTACAGCAGGTAAATATCTATTTAGATCGTCTATCGTCAACCCAGGAGACGTTTCAATAGAATTATTATTGAGTATATTTGATACTTCTTTTGGGCTATTTTGCATGTGAAAGTATAACGATAGTATATATTATTTCTAATATTTTAATAAAGAATTATCATTTAGTTTATAAAAGTAATAATTTATTACGGTGAAAATATAGTCATGTTAATTTTATAAAATATCTTCCTAAAATAAAACTTAGATGATAAAACACCTTCTCCTGGTATTCTTTATTTTTTTAGTCAAGTTAAATAGTAGTACTGTATCTCTAACAATATCAGAGGATCTTATAAATAACTATTTAGATACTGTTGGGGAATATAAGTATTATTCAAAAAGAGATAAGAGTGAATGGATTGTTCAAAATCCACATGTAAAAGTTCAAAATGATGAAATTATCTTCTTTTCAAAGGTAATTTACAAAAAAGATTTGGTAAATATAAAAAAGGATGTAAAGCGCAACTTAAAAGTCAAGTATGATCTAGATAAAAATAATGTAAAATTAGTTTTTCAAAACTCTATTATATACATGGAAAGGCGAGGGAAACGTTTAGGGATGTTAAATTTAAAAGACCTCTACGAACCTAAACTCATTTTTAATGGTCCAAACTTGAAAACTAAAAGTTTTAAGATCAACTTAATAAAAAGAAGAAAAGTATTTATTAATCCTAACTTTGCTGAAATTATCTTAAAAGAAAAGAGTATTGAATTAGTTCTAAATATTTCATTTAAAGATAAGCGTTAGTGAAGATTTTAATTTCAAAACTTCCAAAATCTGGTTGGTGGAATTCAGGGATACCTAACTACAAAGATAATCCTGCTATGAAACAAGGAGTTATTCCTAATTTTAATACATTAAATATGGAAAGAGAACATCTAATAAAAGTATTACGTCTTGAAAAGTATGACGTACTTGAAATAGAATTCCCAAAAGAATTAGATAGCACGAACCCTAAACATGATTTTATTTTTGTAAGAGATCAATTTATATCTGATATAGATAATACCGTAGTTATTCTTAGAGCAAGAGAAAAACTTCGAAGAATAGAAAATATTGTAATGAAAAAGATTTTAAAAAAATATAATTATAATATAATAGAAATGCCGAACCTAAAAGATATGAAAGCGGACGGAGGAGAGTTTTATTTCTGTAATAAAGAAAGTATTCTTTTTAGCGGCATCCAAAGAAACACTAAGTTAGGGATAGATTTTGTATCAAAATCTATAAAAGCAAAAGAATTAATTATATTAAATGGAAAAGGATTTCATTTAGATACTTTCTTTACACCGGTTCTGAACGAATGCAACATTCTTTGTGCGGTTATTGCCTGCTGCACGGTTTTAACAAAACAATCACAAAAATTATTAAAATCTTTTTGCTATGATCGCAAAATTCCTCTTTTTGATATTCCTGAAAATGATGCTATCGGCACTAAAAAGAAGGCGGGATCATTCGCTGTAAATTCTTTATCATTACCGGGCTTACTGATAGGACCAAGCAAGTTCAGTAACCCTGAAATTGATTTAAAACTTAAAGATTTAGGAGTTAAGAGAATAATATCACCAGCTAGTCAATATCAATTAAGTGGCGGGTCTATTCATTGTGTAACAAACCAGTTATAGATGTTTATATACCTAGACCAAGTCTAAAATTAAAACTGCTAAATCCACTAGATTCAGGAATTACATCAGAAACCATTGTATATCTATAAAAAGCAAATAGATCAAATGTCAAAAGTCTAAATTGCAAACCTGTTTGAAGATGAAACCCAGTGGATTCAATCAAATTATCAGATAGATAATCTTCTAATGCTTTAGAGTCAAAGCTTCCATCTTTTAAATCAGTTTCACCATTTGCATTTTTTACAAACGACTCCATCATTTTTTGATCAATAAAGGGAGTAGAACTATGACGATTCATCCCTGCACCAGCATATAATTTAGCTTTTGCTAAAAAGGGAATACCTAGCTTAAATATTGATTTTTGGATAGTTAGGTATGAATTAACACTGACATAAGCAAATGTAAGTGTATCTGGAGTTTGATTAGCAAGCTCCATTGCATCATTTACAAATGAAAAATCATAAAGATTCCCAATCAAATTAATATCGACATCTATATCTATAAATGGGATAATATCTAGATATAAATATCCCCCAAAACCATAAGCGTTTTCAAAACCAAATCTATCTATTTGACCAACTTTCTCCATTTGTCCTAAAATATCTATTTTTAAATCAGATGAAGATTGGTCAACAACGAAGGATGAATATGGAATATTTAAACCAAAACCGCCTATTGAAAATGCAGAAGCAGGAATAATAATAAAAATCTTAAACAGATATTTTTTCATTTTTTTTACCTTTTAAAGTTGAGAGAGTAATCGATTATTTATATAATCGAATCAAATGACTCTTTGGATTCAAATATATTTACTCAATAAATTTACGCACAATAATCTTATGATCATGCAAATAATCTTTTTTAAAGTTTTATTATTTAATTTTTTAATATCACAAAATCTTTTTTGGCCAACCGATGGCAAGAAGAATTTTTCATCAAATTTTGGTGAATATAGAAATGGTTTGTTTCATCTTGGATTAGATGTAAAAACGGATGGCATCGTTGGAAAAAAAGTTTTTGCAATCGATGATGGCTATATCCACAGAATGAGATCAGATTATACAGGTTATGGAAAAGCCCTTTACCAAACAACTGTATCTGGGCATGAAGTAGTTTATGCTCACCTTAAGAGCTTTACACCCTTAATGAATAAAGTATGGAGATTGCAACAAGCAAAAAGGAATAGTTATAAAGTAGATGCTCATTTTTCGACACGAGAGTTCCAGGTTAAAAAAGGGGATTTAATTGGATATTCAGGTAATACTGGCAATTCATTTGCTCCTCACTTGCATTTAGAAATTAGATCAAGCAAAAGTGAGCCCTTGAATCCCTTAACTATGGGATTTAAGAATTTGCCTGACAATGTGATGCCCATACCAAAAGAATTAGCAATTATACCACTTTCTATAAAATCTATAATTAATGCAAGTCAACTTTCTCAAACAATACCACTTTTCAGAGATCAATCAGGTATTTATCACCTTTCTGATTCTATCAGTGTTTTTGGAGAATTTGGATTTGCCCTAAAAGCAGTAGATAAAAGGGAAGGGGCCAACAATATTTATCAATTTAATAAAGCAGAATTAAAAGTCAATAATGAACTCAAATTTAGTTTAGAATATTCAAAAATACCGTTTTATGAAAATAAGTTTGCAAAAGAAGTTGTTCAATATAATTTATTAAGAAATAACTTAGGGGAATTCCAAAAGCTATATCGGGCTAAAGAACAAAAACAAATTTCTATCCACAATACAAAGGATAATGGGATCATAAACCTCCCTCCAGGCAACCACAATATTGAGATTATAATTTATGATGCAGCTAACAATAAAGCTATAATTAAAGGCATAGTAGTAGGGTCCTTCCCCACAAGCATCAATGCAGAAGAGATTTTTAGAGACGAAAATATAATTACTCTTGCCTTAACACCATCAAGAGGAAGTGTTCCTTTGAAAGATGTTATCTTATATAATTTCACACCTTTCGGTTTTGTTGACAAAAAGGTTAATATCATTGAAAAGTCACAAGTAAAAGATAATTTACATGTGACCTTTTCTTCAAATGATAGTAGAAATCGAATAATCCAAATAATTGGTATTAATAAATTTGGTGGAATAGTACAACCATCTCATTGGACAAATATAACCTCTACCAGTAGCATACTTGAAATAAATCCATCACTTAAAATTTCAAGTTCCAAAGAAGGTGTTTTATTTCAAATAGATCTTGATAAATACATAAAAACACGAGCCATTTTGAAATTAGCAAACGACAATACGTTCACATCCTATAAAATGAACCAAGTAAGGCCAAGCACCTACATAACAGAGAAGCTTGATCATGATGTAGTTAAAGATATGGATCATGTATTAGTTGAGCTATACAGCAATGACAAAATTAAAGAAACGCGTTTCCACTATCAGTTAAAAGCTGTTGAATCAAAAGAGGAAACATCCATCTTCTCAAATGATAGAAACTGTACAATACATACTAAAACTGGATCATTATTTCAAAAGAATGTTCTTTGGATAGATAAAGTAAAAAGGTTTGCCGAAGTTGAAGATGGATTTCATCTATCCCCTGTATACCAACTTCAACCCTATGACCTAGCCTTGAAAGGTAAAATTGAAGTTCAATTAAAGTATAGTGAGGACTTAAGAGAACATTCTAATTTAGGTATTTATTATTATAATCAGAAAAATTCTGATTGGGAGTATTTAAAAACAGAACGTTTAAGAAACAGGTTTATTTTGAGAGCGGAGCTAACCGATATGGAAGCAATAACAATAATCCAAGATTTAAACCCGCCAAAGGTCATAAAAGCATTCCCTGAAAATGGAGGTAGATATTTATCCAAAGATATAAAAGGGATTCTAATTAATATAGATGATAAAATATCTGGTGTTGAACCAAAAGAAGAATCTTTTAAATTAAAGTTTAATGGCAGTGATCTTTACCCTGCTTATCAGCCTATAAAAAGGATTGTTTCTTATGATTTTGATAATAGCCTCAGTGCTGGACAGCATAAAATAGAATTCACAGTAAAAGACAGAATGAGCAATGAATTATCAAAAGTGATTCATTTTGTCGTAATAAAAGACTAATGGAAGATATTGTTAAAATTGCAATACTGATGAGAAGGAGAGCTTTTGCTCCTTATTCAAATTATAGAGTAGGAGCAGCTGTGAAAACAAAAACAGGAGAAATTATTGGCGGATGTAATATTGAATCATCGAGCTACGGGCTTACCTGTTGCGCAGAACGGGTAGCAATATACAATGCCATTTCAAAAGGGTTTAATCAATTTAATTCTATAGCAGTGAGCACGAAAAATGCAGGTTATCCTTGTGGCGCATGTCGTCAAGTTATCTGGGAACTCTGCGAGGATATAATTATTTATATTTGTAATTCGAAAACACTGGTAAAAGAACTCAAATCTTCAGATTTATTGCCAAATCCTTTTAATAAATCCTTTTTAAAATAAAAATGCTTATAATTGGTATAGCTGGAGGAAGTGGATCGGGAAAAACATTTTTAACTAAAAAGATCTTTCGATCATTCAAAACTAGATGTGTTGTAATCCATCAAGACTCCTATTATAAAGATTTGTCGCACCTAAGCATGAAAGAAAGAATATCAAATAATTTTGACCATCCTAACTCAATTGATATAAGGCTTTTAATAAAAGATGTTAAAACTTTAATTAATGGTGAGTCTATCCTTCAGCCAATATATGATTTTTCAAATCATACCCGAAAACAGAAATATTTAACTATAACTCCGAATCCGATTATTATTGTTGAGGGTGTACTAATTTTTCATTTTAAAGAGCTAGCTAATCTATTTTCATTAAAGATATTCCTGGATGTTGATTCTGATATTCGCTTTATTAGAAGATTAAAAAGGGATGTTAAAGAACGAAAAAGACAAGTAAAGGATATTTGTAAACAGTATTTAAATTCTGTAAAACCTATGCACGAACTATTTGTTGAAAAGACAAAGTATAATTCTGACATTGTCTTAAAAAACCAATATGATTATAATCTTGTGCTAGATACAATAAAAAACAACTTAATCTAAGTAAATGAACCAAAGATTAAATAAGTCAGGTACTATTGAAGTAATATGTGGATGTATGTTCTCTGGAAAAACTGAGGAACTTATTCGCAGAATTAGACGTGCTCAAATTGCTAGACTGTCAGTTATTGTTTTCAAGCCAATTATTGATTCGCGTTACAGCAAAACAGAAATTGTCAGTCACAACAATGATAAAATTAATTCCATCCCGATTGCTAAATCTACAGAAATGATTCAGTCTTCTAATGGTTGCGATGTAATTGGAATTGACGAGGCACAATTTTTTGATAAAGAAATTGTAGAAACTTGCATCACTCTAGCAAGGAGAGGGAAAAGGGTAATCATAGCTGGGCTAGATAAAGATTATAAAGGAGAACCTTTTGGTTTTATTCCTAATTTGATGTGTGAAGCTGATTACTTATTAAAACTAAGAGCCATATGTGTGATTTGTGGAAACTTTGCCTCCTATACAAAAAGAATCACAAGTGAAACTAAACAAGTGGTTATTGGAGAATTAAATAAATATGAAGCTAGATGTCGAAAATGCTATAGTTTAGAATGAATAATCTAGTTGGTATTATTGGAATTTTTGTTCTACTTGGGATCGCTTTTTTGATTTCAAATAATCGTTCAAAAATAGACTATAAATTGATTGCATGGGGATTATGCTTGCAATGGTTTTTTGCCTTTTTTATTTTAAGCACACCTGTTGGTAGACCAATTTTTGGTTTTCTGGATAAATTTATCAATAAAATTATAAGTTTTTCTAATGCAGGAAGTGACTTTTTATTTACTTCATTTGTTCCAGAGATTGGTTATCACTCTGCTCTTATTAATTTTGCATTTCGAGCCTTACCAACAATAATATTTTTTTCAGCTCTAATTTCAATCCTATATCATTTAAATATTATCCAATTAATTATTAAGGTTTTGTCAACAGTTATGCAAAAAACAATGAAAACCACTGGACCAGAAACTTTGAGTGTTTCTGCGAATATTTTTGTTGGACAAACCGAGGCTCCTCTTCTGATACGGCCCTACATAAATAACATGACAAAGTCAGAACTTATGGCAGTTACAGTTGGAGGTTTTTCAACAGTTGCTGGTGGTGTATTAGCAATTTATGTGAGCTGGTTAACGAATATTAATGGGATTGCTGGTCATTTACTTGCAGCTTCAGTAATGTCCGCTCCTGCAGCGCTCATAATAGCTAAAATTATTTATCCAGAAACAGAAATTCCAAAGTCTGTTGAAAAAGTCAATATAAAACTTGAAAAAA
The DNA here is from genome assembly GCA_902611135.1 of uncultured Fidelibacterota bacterium. Lineage (GTDB taxonomy): Bacteria > Fidelibacterota > Marinisomatia > Marinisomatales > UBA1611. Next base: position 22,143 of record CACLYL010000010.1, read on the forward strand.
ATAGTTCTAATATTATAGAAGCTTTTAGCGATGGCGCAACTGATGGTTTAAAGTTAGCAGGGAATATCGCAGCGATGCTGATAGCATTTGTCTCAATGATTGCTCTAATTGATTATTCAATAGGAGCTATTTATTCATATTTAGGATTTGGGAATTTATCTTTAGATGAAATCTTAGGTCTTTTTTTTCAACCTTTAGCGTGGTCTATGGGTATCCCTTGGAATGAATCTTCTATTGCTGGAGCACTTATGGCGAAGAAGATTATATTTACAGAACTTATTGCTTATGCAGATCTAGAAAATTTAATAACTTCAAATAGTATTTCAGATAGGACAGCAATTATTTGTTCTTACGCATTATGCGGATTTGCAAATTTTGGCTCTATTGGAATTCAACTTGGAGGAATTGGCAGTATTGCTCCAAAAAGAAAAAAAGACTTAGCTAAAATTATATTCAAAGCAATGATTGGAGGTGCATTAGCCTCTTGGTTAACAGCAACAATTGCAGGAATTTTAATTTAATTACAAAATGAATATATTAATAATCGGACCTCCTGGCGTAGGAAAAGGAACTCAGGCAAAGTTAATTAAAGATACACTTGGATTAATTCACTTATCAACAGGAGAACTTTTAAGGAAGGAAATAAAAACTAAATCAAAAGTTGGAATTATTTCCAAGCGATTCATTGATAAGGGAGAATTTATTCCTGATGATATTATGCTTGAAATAATAAATAATACGATAACAAGGCATAACTGTTTAAAGGGTTATTTATTTGATGGATTCCCAAGAACTCTACCTCAAGCAGAGGGACTTGATATGATTCTAAATAAATATAATTGTAATATAAATGCTGCCATCAATCTAACAGCCAGTATTGAGGAACTCAAAATACGTTTGTTAAAAAGAAGTAATCAAGGCAATAGAAGCGATGACCTTCCATCCATTATAGATAAAAGGCAAAAGATTTATTGGATTCAAACTGCACCAATATTAAAATATTACAAAGCAAAAAACCTTTTGAAAGAGGTAGATGGTTTAGGTTCGATCAAACATGTTAATAAGAGAATATTAAATATTTTTAATTCGAATGATTAAAATAGGACTTACTGGTAGTATTGGTTCAGGAAAAAGTATTGTAAGTACATATTTTAAAAAGTGGGGTTGTTATATTTTTGATGCAGATAAGGTTTCAAAAAAAATATTATTTGAAAATGAGACGACACAAAATGAAATTATAGCAGAATTTGGTACTGACGTCCTTGGAATTAATAAGAGGATAGATAATGTAAAGTTAGCTAAAATTGCTTTTCAAAATGAGGATTATCAATTAAGGTTAAATTCAATTATACATCCATACATTTTTAAAGAGATCCATACCTCAATTGATCAAATATCTAAAGAAGAGTCATATGATATCTTTGTCGTTGATGCTGCCTTAATATATGAAACAGGATTTGAAATACACATGGATTATGTGGTGGTCGTTACATCAAGATTAAAATTAAGAACTGAGAGAGCTTTAATCGCAGGAAGATTAAAAAGAGATGATTTTTTAAAAAGAGAAGCTCTTCAGTGGCCAGATCAAGATAAAGTTAAAGTGGCTGACTTTGTTATTCATAACAATGGAACGGAAGATGAGCTTAAGGAAGAATCAAAAAAAATATTTAATTATTTTAAATAATTAATATTAATTATCTCAAACTTATAGGTTTATCTAATACTTCTTTTAAAATAATAGCGCGCCTTATTGAGCTTTTATTATTTAGACTCAATTTTAAGTTTAACTCTGTTCTTTTTACTCTTTTTGTAACTTGATTAGTCAAGGTTTGATTATTTGAAAAGTCTAATCCTTTATCATTGTTTGTTCTCTTTATATTAACAGAATTATCTTTTTTAGGATCTACTTTTGGAGTGTTGATTTTTTGATTAGCTTTTTCAGCTGGCGTAATAGATTGAACAATTTCATTATAATTTTTTTCAGTACTATCTCCAGCAATTCCTTTGAAAATATTTTCAAAATTAAAATTTAAATCATTACTTGATTTTGAATCATCCCAATTTGGATCAGATTGAATTTTATTTCTTTTTGCCTTATCTCTTCTATTTTTGAAAAAACCAGCAATTAAATACAAAAGCATTATTAGTATCCCTTCCATATTAATCCTTCTTTCTTTCTAATAGATAAAGGACACCATTTGATAGAATTTCATCAAAAAGTGGAATATGGAAAATAAAGTTTCTAAGGCTAGGCAAGCCAAACCGATATGAATAAGCTGGCCTCAATATCCATCCTGTTTTTTTTAAAGTATTAAGGCCTACCTTTTTGATTATTTTATCCATTTCATATATTGATATTCTGTTCCTTTTAGTATGGAACAGATAATCTATCTTTTTATCAGTACATGATATGAGTTTTAAATATAGTTTATATAAATAGTCAGGTAATAAGTGCAGGTAGGGTATTTTACCAAACAAGTTTGGTATTGTTTGTTGATGACCCGCATATGCACAATACTTTGGAGGGAAGGACATAAACAATTTCCCTCCTGGGTTTAATAAATTAAATATATTATTCAAAGCTAATTCTTTATCTTCTATATGCTCAATGACATCTCTAATTATTATGGTGTCATAACTTTTTAAAGCATACTTCTCATAAGATTTTTTGATACAAATATCTGCTTGGAATAAATTGATTTTTAATTTTTCATTTAATATTTTAGCATTATTATATCTAATATCTGATAACTCAAGGCCTGAACAATTTGCTCCTCTTTCATAATAGAAATTTAATAATCCTGCTTCAGCACAACCAATCTCTAATATATTTTGGTTAACAACATTTTCATCACCAATAAACTTTAATAAGAAGTTCTTTGCGTACCATTGTTGCTCATCAAAACATCTCAAACACCTTTGTGATATCTTGTGAAGATTATTTTTTGAAGGTATACTTCCTAGTATTTCCACTTTTATTATTCTGCAACACTATCGTCTTGTGAAATTTTGTCTCTCATGGTTGTATCCGATTTGATATTCTCCATTTTATAAAAATCCATAATGCCCATATTCCCTTCTCTAAAAGCTTGCGACATTGCTTTTGGTACTTCAGCTTCAGCTTCAACTACTTTGGCTTTCATCTCTTCAACCTTTGCTTTCATTTCTTGCTCTGCAGCTACAGCCATGGCTCTTCTGCTTTCTGCTTTTGCTTGAGCTACTTGCTTATCTGCTTCAGCCTGATCAGCATCAAGTTGAGCTCCAACATTTTTCCCAACATCTACATCTGCAATATCAATTGATAAAATAGAATATGCTGATCCTGAATCAAGACCTTTTACCAAAACAGCTTTAGAAATAGCATCAGGATTTTCTAAAACTATTTTATAATTTGAAGAAGATCCAATTGCACTAACTATTCCTTCACCAACTCGTGCTATAATTGTGTCATCTGTCGCACCACCAACTAATTGTTCAATATTAGTTCTAACAGTGACCCTAGCTTTTGCCATTAACTGAATTCCGTCTTTTGCAACTGCAGAGACTTTTCCTTGACTAGGGCAATCAATTACTTTAGGATAAACACTAGTTTTTACAGCATCATTAACATCTCGGCCTGCAAGATCTATAGCTGTGGCAGTTTCAAATGTTAAAGGGATGCTTGCTTTATCAGAGGCAATTAAAGCTGAAACAACGTTTTGAACATTTCCACCGGCAAGAAAATGAGTTTCTAGCATATCAGTTGATATTGCATCCAGACCAGCTTTATGTAGATTAATAACCCCATCAGTGACTAATCGGGGCGAGATTTTTCTAAGTCTCATTCTAATTAAGTCCACTATTCTAATTCTGCCAACACCCAAAGAAACTATTCCTTGAATCCACATACCCACTGGGACAAAATATAAAATAAGCAGAATGACTATTAAAATCATACTGAGCATTAAGACTTGAACTACTGGCATAAATTGACTCCTAATTAATTACTTGTTTCTCTAACAACAATTCTATTCCCTTCCACTGAAAGAATTTCTACACTAACACCTTTTTCTATAAATGTTCCCTCAGTTAGTGCAAATAAACGTTTATCTTTTATTACAATCCAACCAGATGGATGTAAATCAGTGTCTGCTAATCCTTTTTCACCCACAAATGATTCCCAACCAAATGAATTAGTAAAACCATCCTCTTTTTTTTGAGAATAAGGTGAAGTTAAGTCTTTCCAAAATTTTGTTTTTAGCATCATTTTTCCAAAAAAGTATAGCCCGATTATGGCTCCAACTATGCCTATTGTAAAACCATCCATTGCTTGATCTAAAACTTCACCTCCCACCGGAATGTCAGGGATTAAAAGTAAGTATAATGAATATAGTATTATAAAGAAACCCGCTATCCCTACTATTCCAAATCCAGGGATAACGAGTATTTCAAGAATTATTAAGGATATTCCACTAAACATGTAAATCAGATCAGACATTGTTGCTAATTTAGCAATGTATGAAGTACTTAGAGACAAAATTAAGCAAGTAAGCCCAACTATGCCTGGAATACCCCATCCCGGACTCTGCAACTCAAATAAAATTCCTAGGAAACCAAAAGTTGTTAAAAGAGACGAAACGACCGGATTAGTTAGAAATCTAACAATATCTTCCGACCAGTTTTCATTTGAAGAAACAATTGATACATTATCTAAGGAGTACCCAAGATCCTCTATCAGCTCGTCAATATTTTCTACAGTCTCATCAGCAATTTTATACTTTAATGCTTGTTCAGTTGTTAATGAAATTAATTTTCCTTCTTTTCTGCCTTCAATATCCTCTACTTTTATTGAATCTCCGTTTATTAATAAAGATGAAAATTTTAACTCTTCATCAACCATTCCTCTGGCAATCTCTTTATTTCTTCCTCTTTTCTCCGCTGTTGAAGCCATTTCCTCTCTCATAAAACTAATAACTTTCTCACTTCCCTTTTTCCCCGACATGTCCACAGCAGTAGCTGCTCCAATCAAACCGCCTCCAGACATATAAATTTTTTCACATGATAAAGAGATCAATGCCCCCGCAGAAATTGCTCTACGATTTATATAGGCTACAGACAAAATCTCAGTACCTAATATGGCGTCTTTGATCTGCGTAGCTGCATCAACTCGTCCTCCAAAAGTATTAATTTCAAAAATTATAGCGGATGCACCGTTAGCTTCTGCCTCTTTAATAGACCTTTCTATATAGGGGGGTAATCCTAAATCAATTGTCCCTTCAATTGAAATCTTATAAATCTGGTTGGAAAAAAGAAAAGATGAAAAAGAGAGAATATATGTTATAAATTTTTTCATTATTGTTAAGTTATTAAGTCAAAATTTATAAACAAAATCTTCATTATTTATAAACAAAAACTACAATTTAAGTAATCAATTCACATACTAAATGAATCTTAAAGAAAAATTAACATATATATCTTTAAAGTTACTAAAAAAGATTTTCTCATTACTAAACACAAGGTTAAGGTTTTGGGTTTCTAATTTTATTGCAATGATTATTTACTTTTTATTCCCTGTTCGAAAGAAAGTCGCCTTAAAAAACCTAAGTGTTGCTTTCCCAAAATGGAGTGAAAAAAGAAGAAGAGCAACCCTATTTAAATGCTATAAATTTTTTATTCATAACTTAATTGAATTCTTAGCATTCCCTTATTCATGGCAAGGTATTGAAATAATAGTAAATGGAGAATCAAGAGTAAGAGAATTTTTAAAATTAAATAAGGGCGTTATATTCGTTACTGGGCATCTAGGCTCTTGGGAAATTATGGGTAGCTGGATAGGAAGGAATTTCCCTAAATTTACAGGGATCGCCATAAAACAAAAAAACCTGGGATCACATCAATTTTTTATTGAGCAGAGAGAATTAGCTGGAACAAGGCACATATTTAAAAGAGAGTCAATAAAGAAAATGTATAATGTGTTATCTTCAAACGGGATTTTGGGATTAGTGAGTGATCAAGACGCCAAGAAGAATGGTGTTTTTGTTGATTTTTTTAATAAACCGGCGTCAACGCCGAAAGGCGCTGCGCTTTTTAATATAAATACTAATGCTCCTATAATTATTTCAATCTGCAATCAAATACATTATAACAAATATAAGATTACATTCTATCCATTAAGAGAAGATTATAAAACAGTAAAATCAATTACTCAAGGATATACGAGTATTTTGCAAAATAATATTGAAAAGTTTCCAGAACAGTACTTTTGGTTTCATAAAAGATGGAAAACAAAGCCATAATTGTTTAAACATTAAATTATGAAAAGAAAAATAACTAATTGGAAAACCTCTAATGCAATAGAGGAATGTATTAGAGTTTTAGATAATGATGGAATAATTGCATATCCAACTGATACTTTATATGGCCTAGGTTGCAATGCAAAAAGTTTCAAAGCAATTAAAAGAATTAATAAAATAAAACGTAGAAAATCACCAATTAGCATAATAATTAACTCAGAAAAATCAATTTTAAATTGGATAAATGTAGATACTAAGTATAATAGATTTATTTTTGATAAGCTCTCTACCTCAAACACAGTAATCGTTCCCATCAAAAAGGGATTTGTTTCAGATCATATTTTAGGCAGTGGTCAAACACTTGGTGTTAGAATTCCTCACCACGCGTTCTGCTTTCAAATTACAGAAAAATATCCCAATCCAATTACAACTACCAGCATAAATACGACTGGTGAAAAACCACTTACAAGTCCCAATTTAATTAGAAAAAAGTTTGGAAAAGAGATTGACTTAATAATAGAAGATGGTATCATAGACAATAAAAGCTCTAAAATTTATTTATTCAAAAAAGAAGGATTTAAACTATTAAGAAGTTAATACTCATACTTTTTTCCCATCTATCCATTACAACTCTACAGGCATCAGACATTCCTTTTGAAATAGGTGAAACACTTAAATATCGAGCATCTTTTTCCTCTATCCCTGCTGGAAGTGCAATTTTAAAGGTTATCAAAAAAGAGGTTATAAACGATATCAACACTTTTCACATAAGATTTAAAGCTCAGACAGAGGGATTTACAGATCTAATTTTTCCAATTGACAATGTTATTAATATTTGGTTAGAGGAAAACTCCTTACTACCTATAAAGATTGAAGAAATTATAAACGAAGGAAAATATTCTAGAAAAAGATTATATATCATTTATCAAAATCAAGGATATGGCATAATTAATAATGAGGATACACTTAAATTTGAAGAAGAGGTTCACTCTCCATATAGCCTTCTCTACTTTTTTAGAAAAAGTAATTTTAAAACATTAAATAAAAAGAAGATAAATATTCTTAAAAAAAAATCTTTTGAAACTCTAACAGTTGATATCAAGAGTAATTTAGAGGTCAATTCAAAATATGATCGCTGGCTTTCAACTCGTGTCGAGCCAAGAGGAGTTAAACGCGATAAATTTAAAAATGATTCTGCTATTTCTATATGGTTTGCTGAAGACAATAAAAAATATCCTATAAAGTTTTGGATAACAATGAAATATGGAGGACTGCTATTGGAATTATATGAATCCGAATGATCAAAAAAACCGATTTATATCATTAAACATCACAGTAAGCATTAATAAAAGTAAAAATGACATTCCAATTTGCTGAATAACAATTCTTGTTCTTAGCGTTAATGGCCTCCTTATTAATGCTTCAATTGTGTGTAAAAAAATATGCCCTCCATCTAATCCAGGTATAGGGAGTATATTAATAAAAGCAAGATTAACACTTATTAAGGCCATAAAAGTAAAAAATGGAATCCATCCCGCTTCGGCAGTTTCTCCAGCCAGCTGTGCTATCATTATTGGACCTCCAAAGTCAGAAACACTTGCACTTCCTGAAATCAACATATTAATACTCATGATCATCATACCAAAACTACCAACAGTCCTGTTGTAACCTATAATTAAAGCATTTAAAAGAGAGATGTCTGAATATAAAATAACTGGAGAAATTCCAATTAAACCAATAGTATCTATTTTGCTACCGTTAGGAAAAGGTGAACTCATAGTTTTTAAGTCGTAATCAATTAGTTCGTCACCACGTTCAATAACCATCGAAATTTCTTCTTCAGGTAAACTATGAATGATAGATGTCAAATCATCCCAGGTACTAACACTTTTATCGTTGATGAATTTAATTTCATCTCCAGGCAACATGCCTGCAACTTCAGCAGGCATTCCTTTTTTAAGTTCTGATATTATAGGCTCATTTAAGACCTCTGATTTTCCTTGATAATATCCAATAGTTGCAAAAATTATGAATGCTAAAAAGACATTCATTAGGACACCAGCACTTAATATCCAAATTTTTTCCCAATATGATTTAACAATAAATTCATCATCTTTGTACTGTACATCTGAATCTAAACTTTCATCTAGTATACCTGCCATTTTAACGTAGCCGCCTATTGGCAATAGCGCAATTACATATTCTGTTTTTGACCCTTTTCGACCTGGTTTATTTATTTGGTTTGTGTAAATAACATCCCACTTCAACTTACCTTTCGACCATTTAAAAAAGTATACTTTAAGTTCTATGAAATCATTTAAGGATTTTAATTGAATGAATCTTGGCGGTATCCCAATTGAAAATTTCTCAACACGTACTCCAACTGAACGTGCTGCCTTAAAGTGACCATACTCATGTATAGTTATTAGAATTCCTAATATTAAAGCTGTCGACCATATTATTGTAAACATATATAAATTTAATTACTAATTAGTAAAGAGTTCAAAAATATTAGAATGAATAAACATAATTTTTTATCCAAATATCCAGCTCTTTAATATCATTTAATTTAGGTTCTTTCAACCAATTATGGCGATCCATAGATTCTTTATTAATTTTATGTATCTTATGAAAAGGTATTTCACCTTTCAAAAATCTTTCAACTGCATAATCATTTGACAAATTTAATGCAGTTGGCGATGAGCCTAGCCGCTTTAATGATTTTTTAGCTAAAAGTAGACATGGAAATCTATTATAATCAGGGTCTTCAAAGGTTAGTTTATTTATTTTAGAAAAATTTAAACTTTCCCAAGGAGCCCATACATGCCTTGGATAAGTTAGTGCATATTGAATTGGGACTTTCATGTCAGGCACGCCAATTTGAGCTTTAATTGAAGAGTCTATAAATTCTACCATTGAGTGAATTATTGATTGTGGATGAATGATTATATCAATCTTCTTTGCATCTAATTTGAATAACCAAAATGCTTCAATGAGTTCAAATCCTTTATTCATCATTGTTGCACTATCTATTGAAATTTTTCTACCCATCTCCCAATTTGGATGAGCCAGCGCCTCTGATACTGATATATTAGCAAATGTATCAAGTGCTCTTGTTCTAAAAGGACCCCCGCTACCAGTTAAAATTAACCTCTTTACATCAGATAAAACTTCGCCAGATAAACATTGCCAAATTGCAGAATGTTCACTGTCAACAGGAAAAATTTTAGCACCTGATTTATTCATAGCTTCTTCAATCAATGACCCAGCCATTACCAGACTTTCTTTATTTGCAAGTGCTACATTGATGCCTTTTTTTATAGCACACAAAGTTGGCTCCATTCCAGAGGAACCAACTAGACCATTTATGATTAAGTCATTATCACTTATTGATGAAATTTCAAGTAGTCCATTTCTACCTTTAAATAATTCAATATCATGATTGGTTATTTTATTTTTAAAAGTATGATAGGCTTCTTCGTCAGCAATTGATACATAAAGGGGGTTAAAGGTTTTTATTTGATTTATAAGAAGATCTATGTTTTTGTTACAACTAAGACCTATTACTCTAATCTCTTCCTTTAAATTTTCTATAACTCTTAAAGCATTAATGCCTATTGAGCCAGTAGAACCTAAAATCGTTACTTTCCTAATTTTCATTAAATGATGCCTTTTTTAATTGAACATGAAAAAATAATTGTTTTAAAATTACCTGAAATCTTTGTTTCAAATTGTAAACCTTTTATTTTAGTTAACCTACTAAAGTGTATAAAATTTATTTGACTTTCAATTTTCTTTGAGATGTTTTCGTAAAATTTATAGAATTTCTGATTATAAAAGGTAGATCCAAGGCCATAAGATATATTTATTGTTTTATAAGATAAAGCTTTTGAAACTTCAATTGTAATTGTAGATAACCTATAATCACTTAATCCTCTAAGATTTACTTTTTGCAAAGAACTAATCCAATTAGAACCTTTATTGTTTTTTGATACATATAATACACCAAACCCATATATATGAGGAGATTGTTTACCATGGTTGAAAGAGTAAATTTTTGAAATATAGGTTAAATTCTTTGTCAATTTTAGAGAGTTTGAAAAGTTAGGGAGAAAATTATTTTTTTCAAATAATGACACCCCAAAGTCGATAGTAAATCTATGATCTGGAAAGGAAAATGAACTAACTTGCCCTAACCATAGGGATGTTTTAGATAACTCTTCCTTTATAGTTTTTGAACACGTTTTGCAGTTATTAAAATCGAACTGAGCATGGACACTATTAATTAAAAAAAAACAACTACATACTTCATTAAATTATCCCTCTTTTTGAATTTTTGATAAATTCTAAAATCTGAACTTTTTCTCTTGAACTTTGAAAATCACTTTTTATAGCTTTAGTTGCTTCTGTAGTATTCAAGCCTGATCGGTAGATAATTTTATACATACTCCTTATTTTTTGCCTTGTTTTTTGATCAAAACCACTTCTTTTTAATCCAACAAGATTTATACCTTGATATTTTAATGGTTCTTTTGCAGCTAATATAAATGGAGGAATATCTTGAACCACCCTAAAACCTCCACCAACAAATACATGAACCCCAATTTTACAAAATTGATGAACTAATACTCCACCTCCTAAAGAGGTATTATTATCAATTGAAACATGTCCTCCAAGTGTTGCCATATTTGCTAAAACAATATTATCCCCTAAAATACAATCATGTCCAATATGAACATACGCCATTAATAAACAGTTATCTCCAATTACTGTTTTCCCCAACGCCTTTGTTCCTCTATTAACTGTGACATATTCTCTTATAGTTACTCCATTCCCTATTATTGTCTCTGTGTTTTCTTGGTCAAATTTTAAATCTTGAGGAATTTCACCAATTGAACTATTATGAAAAATGGAGCAGTTTTCACCAATTCTTGTATAGTTACAAACTGTAACATAGTTCCCAATTTTTGAATTAGAACCAATATTAACATTATTTTGAATAACAGAGTAGGGACCTATAGTTATATTCGAACCTAAGGTTACATTTTCTCCTACTATAGCTGTTGGATGAATATTCAACTTTTCCAACTTTAAATACGATCGACTATATTAGCAGAAAAATTAGAGCAAGCAACTAGATCACTTTTGACAAAACATTGTCCTTTAAATTTACACAGTCCCAATCTCTTTTTAATTAATTTAATATGTATTTTTAAAATGTCTCCTGGCACGATAGGCTTTTTAAATTTTGCATTTTCAACTGATGAAAAAAACATATTCTTCTCCAGAGGGTTTTCAACTTGACTCAATATTAAAAAAGAGCCTGCCTGAGCCATCATTTCAATGGTTAAAACTCCTGGCAAAACTGGCTGATTAGGGAAGTGACCCTGAAAACATGGTTCGTTTATAGTAATATTTTTTTGAGCAATTAGATCATTCCCTAAGTTTTTTATTTTGACTTTATCAATCAAAATAAAAGGATATCGATGAGGTAATACTTTTAAAATATCCTTTATCGAAAATACTTTTTTCTTTTTAAAATTTCCCATCTTTTATTTATCCCTTAATTGTTTTAACTCTTTACTATATTTTTTCTTTAACTTTTTAACAAATTCTACATTGCTTGCATGCCCTGCTCTTGCGGCTGTCACATGCCCCTTGATTGGATATCCTAAAAGTGCTAAATCACCAATTAAATCTAAAGTCTTATGACGGACAGGTTCATTTTTGTATCTAAGAACTTTTCCATTTAAAATTCCATTTGCCCCTTTTATTATCTCATCTTCAATACCAAAAAGATCTTTTATTCTGTCCATTTCTAATTGATCTATTTCTTTATCTATTATGACTACTGCATTATCCAATGCTCCACCCTGAATCAAACCTCGCTCCTTGAGCATTTCAACCTCGCTTAAAAAACAAAATGTTCTAGCCGGAGCAACTTCAAATGCAAAGTCCTCTTCCATATTATATATAGCTTCATATTGAGTTCCTAATTGAGGTAACGGATATTCAACCATAAAAGTTATTCTAAAGCGATCAGAAGGTATCACATGAATGTCTATATCTCTGTATGAATTTGTATAATTAACAGCCTCAGTAATTTCTAAGACCTTTCTCTCCCTATTTTGAACTTGAATACCAGATTTTATTATACACTCTACGAAATCTTTTGCACTACCATCCATAACAGGAGGCTCTTTACCTGTTAGCTCAATAAGCATATTGTCTACTCGCAATCCGCTAACAGCTGCGAGGGCATGTTCCACAGTGTGAATTCTAACACCGTTTTCTTCAATGGTTGTTCCTCTGGATATATCAACTACATGATCAATATCTGCCTTGATTTCAGAACAGTTTGAAATATCTGAACGTACAAAACAAATACCATAATTCTCAGGTGCTGGATGAAATGTAATTGTACTATCTACACCAGTGTGAAGACCTACTCCATGACATGAAATAGAACTTTTGATTGTCCTTTGTTTTCTTTCCATTATCTATTTCTTTTAAGTTTTTGTTGTATTTTTTTGATTTGCCCAATTAAAGCTTCTCTATTATGGAATTCCTTAATTTTTCGAGCAGGATATCCTGCATAGGTATTATTCCCTTCCAAAGATTTAGTAACTCCGGATTGAGCAGCGATTGAAGAGTTTTTACCAATTTTTATATGTGAAGTAACACCAGATTGCCCTCCAAACGAACAATGATCGTCAACAACAGTACTCCCTGCTATGCCAACCTGCGCTGTAATGAAACAATTTTTACCTATTTTTACATTATGTGCAATATGTACTAAATTATCAATTTTAGTGGATTCTCCAATTAATGTACTCCCAATTGTGGCCCTATCTATTGAACAATTACTTCCAATTTCAACATTACTCTCAATTACAACATCCCCGGTTTGAGGAATTTTAATTATACTTTGTTTCTCATTTATAAATCCAAAACCATCAGCTCCAATAACAGTACCACTATGAATTTTTACATTATCCATGATTTTGATATTATTATAAAGTGTAACATTTGAAAAGATTTTACAATTTTCTCCAATTTCAGTATTCTCTTGAATTACTGAATTTGAACCAACTTCAGAATAATTCCCAATATTTACTCCTTTTTTAATCACAGCACCAGAATGGATTGTTACATCTTTTCCTAAAGTGACATTTTCCTCTATGATAGATTGAGCGGAAATAAAAGGTTGAGCTTTCTTAATTGGATAAAATAGCTTTAAAGTTATTGCCATAGCTAATTGCGGGTTGTTAACAACAATCCCATGTGAAGATGTTTCATCTAAAAAGCTTTTATTACTTACAAAAAACGCACTCGCATTTGAATGTTTTAAAAACTTTTTATAAAGAGAATTTCCTAAAAAGGTTATTGTTTTGGGGTGGCTATTATTAATTTCAGAAACACCTTCAATTAATAAATCCTTATTGCCTATCAATTGGCCTTTGACATATTTA
>CACLYL010000011.1 GCA_902611135.1 uncultured Fidelibacterota bacterium
TAGGGAATGGAGAGAATTGGCAGAGAGAAAAATTGATGAGATTAATAATCCTGCAAAATATCAAAAATGAGTAAACTTAAGATAAAAGGTGTTGTTTTTGATTTAGATAATACCTTATTAGATTTTATGCGAATGAAGGAATTTGCAGTTAAAGCTGCTATTAAAGGGATGATTGAAGCTGGGTTAATGGTAGATGAAGTAATGTCATTTAGAGAAATTATTGCAATTTATGAACAATATGGTTGGGAAAATCAAAAAGTTTTTGACGTTTTTATCAAAAAGCAAATTGGAAAAGTTGATAATAAATTTTTGGCTGCAGGCATTGTGGCCTACAGAAGAGCCAGGGAAGCAAATTTAATGGCTTATCCAAATGTGTATAAAACTCTTATGCAACTTACTAAATCTGGAATTAAACTGGGAGTTGTTTCAGATGCACCTAGTAGAGAAGCATGGATGAGAATTTACTATTTAAATCTTCACCACTTTTTTGATGCTGTAATTACGTTTGATGATACAAATGAGAGAAAACCATCCGAAAAACCCTTTAAGGAAATTTTAAAGTTACTTAACCTACTACCCAAAGAGACCATTATGATTGGAGATTGGCCAGAAAGAGATGTCGTAGGCGCTAAAAAAATTGGTATGAAAACTGCTTTTGCAAGGTATGGTGATACCTTTGGTACAATTAATTCTGGTGCAGATTGGGATTTAAATGATATATATCAACTGATACTAATAATTGAAGAATTTAATGAGTGAATTTTTCATCGGAACAGATATTATTGAAGTAATTAGAATAAATCACTCAATTAAGAACTATGGGAAAAGATTTCTAAACCGTATTTTTACTGAACCTGAACAAAGATACTGTAATTCTTGTAGCCAACCCTCAATACATTTCGCGGGAAGATTTGCTGCAAAAGAGGCAGTCAAAAAAGCATTATTGACATCAGGTCATTTTTCATCAATTTCATTAAAAGAAATAGAAATTGATCGAGAGCAGGATGGTCAACCATTTTTAAATTATCAACAAAATAAAATAGAATACTGTAAAATTTCTATTTCCCATACATCGAATTATGCAACAGCATTTGCGCTATATCTCTCCAAGTGAAAATAATAACAAATGAGCAATCAAAAAAAATAGATCAAGCTGTAATTGGTAAATATAAAATTTCTGAATTAGATCTAATCAGAAAGGTTGGTAAAAAATTAGGCATCGAGTGTATTAATATATTAAAAAATTATCATAATCCAAATATTTTAGTATTTTCAGGAACTGGTAATAATGGGTTAGACTCTTTAGTTGTTGCAGAAATGTTAAAAAGGGAAAACTTTAAAGTCTCTATTTTCTTAATCAAAAAACGTAAAGATCCAAATTTTAATTCACTTTACAAAAATTGCATAGATCTTAATATACCAATAATTTCAAATATTGATACTTTTAAAAAGAATATTCCTGAATTTATCATTGATGGTATTTTAGGTACGGGTTTGAAAGGCGATGTTAAATTAGATACTGTCAAAATCATTAAACTTTTAAATAAAATTAGCTCTAAAATCATATCAATTGATATTCCCTCAGGATTGGATTCAGATTCTGGCTTAATTAAAGGAGAATGTATTAAGGCTGACTACACTATTACCGTAGATTCACCCAAAATCGGTATGCTACTTCGATATGGGAAAAAATTTTCAGGAAAAATCATTGCCGTTAAAATATCTCACTTAACAAAAGCATATGAAATATTGGACGGTTTAAAATGGAGAACTTTTCAAGAATCTGATTTAAGAAAAAAATTAAAAAAACCAAAAATTGATATAAACAAAAATCAATCTGGAAAGGTTCTTGTCATTGGAGGAAGTACTGGTATGAGTGGAGCAATTATTTTAACCACATTAGCAGTGCTTCGATCAGGTTCAGGTATGGCTATATGTGCTCTGCCGGCTTCATTAAATAACACTTTTGAAATGAATGTTCTTGAAGGAATAAGTTTGCCTTTAGAAGATAATCAGTCAGGTTATTTGAAATTGAACCATTATGATATTATCATGGAAAAAATTGAATGGGCTGATTCAGTTGTAATTGGGCCAGGAATTGGAAGAAATGTTGAAACCCAATCTTTAATAAAAAAATTAGTTTTAAATATTAAAAAACCTTTGGTTGTTGACGCTGATGGCCTTTCATGTTTTGAAGGTAATGCTAAAGATCTGTTCCAAAGAGAATTTCCATTAGTAATCACTCCTCATTTTGGGGAATTATCAAGACTTTTAAATATATCTATCAATAAACTTATCATCAAATTTCCACAAATAATGGAAAATTTTATGAAGCAATTTTCTCACACAGCTTTGATAAAACAGGTTCCAGTCTGTACCTTTAGTGACAAATTTGCTTTCTTAAATACAACCGGAAACCCTGGATTAGCGACTGCTGGATCTGGAGATGTATTAGCTGGGATGCTAGGGAGTTTTATTTCTCAAGGTTTTAATTTAAGTATCTCAACCAGGATGGCAGCATTCATACATGGAAAATCTTCTGACCTATTAATAGATGAAAAAGGTTATAGAGGACAATTAGCTTCTGATTTATTAAACCTAATACCGACTGTGATTTCAAATTATGAAAACTGATTTTATTAAATTTAAAAAGTTTAATTACTCTAAAATTCAAAATAAATAGTGTATACTTTTTAAAATGAAATTTACATATTTATTAATATTGACAATTTTTTCAACCTTTTATAACCTACCAAATGATTAAATCTGTTTACATTAAAGACTTTGCAATTATAAAAGAACTCGAAATAAGCTTCAAGCCTGGTTTGACTGTGATAAGTGGTGAGACGGGTTCGGGTAAATCAATACTGCTTAGTGCAATAGCTACCTCAGCAGGGCATAAAGCAAATAAAGTGATGGTCCGCACCAACTGTCAAAAAGCAATTGTTGAAACTGGGACTGACACTTTTTTTATAAGAAGAGTTATTTCTAAAAATGGCCAAACTAGATGCTTTAAAAATACCACTCCAATTTCTGTTACAGATTTAAAGACATTTTCTTTAAGTAAAATAGACTTTCATAGCCAGAATGATCAACAATTAATCTTAAAAAAGGATAATCAAATAGATTTTCTTGATAGGTTTTGTAAAGTAGAGGAAAAAGTTTTCAGAATATCAGAGCTATATCAAGAGATCCAGAAGTTAAACTTAGAGCTAATTGAAATTGAAAAATCAATTGAGTCGGCACCTGAAAAAATGCAATTACTAAATTTTCAATTAAATGAAATTGAAGCGGTAAATTTAAAAATTGGTGAGGATATACTACTTGGGAAAAGGTTTAAAAAAATATCAAATTCTAAAGAAATAATTTTAAAATTAAAAGAAATTGAAAATCAAATTTTAAATAGTGAATTATGTGTCATAGATAAATTAGGGATTATATCTAGTCAAATTGCAAGTCTTGAAAAGTATGATGAAGTATTTGCCAAAATAAATAAAGACTTTAATATCGCAATAATTCAAATTCAAGAGGTTGTTTCTGATATTATAAATGAAAAAGATAAAATCGATTTTGATCATCTAGAATTAAAAGACATTGAAGAACGTTTTTCAAATATTGAAAGTTTGAAGAGAAAATATGGCGGGTCAATCGATTCTGTGTTTTTAAGTAAGGATAGAATAAAAAATGAACTTGAACAACTTCAAAGTATTTATCAAACTAGAACTTTGATAAAAAAAAACCTAGATGAAAAACAATTAGAATATTCTAAAATGGCAATTGAACTTCATCAAAAAAGAAGATTTAAATCAGATCAATTAAGTAAACTCGTTCAGCAGAATCTTTCTCAGCTAAATATGCATGGAACTAAGTTCAAAATAAATATAAATTTAACTGAATCTGGTAAAGGATTTGTTAATTATGAAGATAAGATATTAGCCTCAACGCCTAAAGGTATTGATGAAATTGAATTTTACCTATCCGCAAATAAAGGCGAGAAGATCAAACCCTTATCTTTGATTGCCTCAGGAGGTGAAACCTCACGTATTATGTTAGCTTTAAAAAAGATATTTCAAATTAATGATCCGGTAGATACACTAATTCTTGATGAAATAGATTCTGGAATATCTGGTGAGACAGCTGAGAAGGTTGCCGAAGAGTTAGTTCAAATCTCTAAGATGAAGCAAGTAATATGTATAACACATTTATCTCAAATAATGAAAAGGGCAGATCAACATCTTTATGTAAAGAAGTCAGTGAAAGAAAATGAAACCGAAGTGTATTTTAATTATTTAACCAAACTTGAGAGGGAGAAAGTAATCAAAAACACATTTGAATAAAATCAAAGGGATTAATTAATGGATAAAATTTTTATTATTGGTAATAAGCCACTTTCTGGAGAGGTGCAAATCAGTGGCGCTAAAAATGCAGTTCTTCCAATTATGGCCGCAGCTTTGATGGTGAAGGGTAATTCTAAAATTACTAGAGTGCCAAGACTAAAAGATACTTTCACCATGATTCAATTAATGGAAATTATAGGAGCAAAGTGTGACTTCGAAGGTAACACATTGTTAGTAAATGGTGATAATATAAATAATCCAGAGGCGCCTTATGAACTAGTAAAAACAATGCGTGCATCTTTTTATGTTTTAGGACCTCTAATAAGCCGTTTTGGCTTTGTGAAAGTATCCTTGCCAGGAGGTTGCGCCTGGGGTCCTCGTCCTGTAGATTTTCATTTAAAAGCACTTGAAAAGCTAGGTGCTAAAATAACTCTAAAAGGAGGTTACATACTTGCAGAGGCAAAACGCCTTATTGGATGTAAAATAGGTTTAGATTTCCCTTCGGTTGGAGCAACAGGAAATATTCTAATGGCTGCGTCAACTGCTCAAGGGAAAACTATCATTTCCAACGCTGCAAGGGAGCCAGAAATTGGTCAGCTATGTAGATATTTAAATAAAATGGGAGCTAATATTTCTGGAATAGGTACAACTAATCTAGTTATAGATGGTGTGGAAAAATTAAATGCATCAAATATAGAAGTTATCCCTGACAGGATTGAGGTAGGTACTTTTTTAGCAGCTGGAGCACTTCTTGGCAAAATAAAACTCAATCAACTAAATCCCAAACATTTGAAAAGTGTTCTTCAACAACTCAAAAAGGCTGGATGTCATATTGAAGAGACAAACAATTCATTAACAATTACCAAGGCAAATTCTATTAAACCTCTTAATATTGAGACTAAAGTCTATCCTGGTTTTCCAACTGATTTACAAGCCCAATGGATATCAATTATGATATTGGCAAATGGAAGATCTAAAGTTACTGATAATGTTTATTATGATCGCTTTAGCCATGTTCCTGAATTAAATCGTTTTGGAGCAAATATTAAATTAAAAAAAAATACAGCCTTCATAGAGGGAGTAAAAGAAATAATTGGAGCTCCTGTAATGTCTACTGATATAAGAGCTAGTGCATCCTTAATAATTGCTGGTTTAGCAGCAAGGGGTAAAACTGAGATTAATAGAGTTTATCACATTGATAGAGGGTACGAAAATATAGAGGATAAGTTTAGACAAATTGGCGCAGACATTTGGAGGGAAAAGGGTTAGAACTTAAATTTGTACTCTAAATTTCTGATGAGTTTAATAATTTAAATGAAAGTAATTATAATAGGTGGTGGAGAGGTAGGATTTCATGTTGCTAAAGCACTTAGTGAGGAAAATTACGATATTACAGTTATTGACATTGATCCAATAAAATGTAGAAGAGCAGCAGAAAACTTAGATGTTATTGTTGTTGAGGGTAATGGTGCAAGTCCGGATACCTTAAATAATGCTCAAGTTGGTTCAGCCGATTACGTTTTATGTTTGACGAAGGTTGATGAAGTAAATCTAATTGCATCTCAACAAGCACACAAATTAGGTGCAAATAAAATTATTGCCCGCTTGAGAAATCAGCAATATACCACAAAGGCTTCCATAATAAGACCTGAGAAATTTGGTGTTGATATTGTAATCCATCCTGAAAAAGCTGCTTGCAAAGAAATTATTAATCTCGTAAATCATCCTTATGCTGTGCAGGCAGTAAATTTTGAATCCGGAAGATTAACTATGCTTGGAATTCAACTTGATAATGAACAAAATAAATTATACAGAAGTCCTCTGGGTGAAATCTGCATAAATAATAACCATTTTAGATTCACAGTTGCTGCAGTAGTCAGGGGCCAACACACAATGGTTCCTGCTGCTGATTTTCTTTTTAGAAAGGGTGACATAGGTTATTTTGTAATAAAAGCTGAGGATGTAGAAAATTTATTAGAATTAACTGAAAAACCTATAATTGAAACACATAGGGTGATGATCATAGGAGGTTCAAAAATAGGGAGAACATTAGCCAGAGAGCTCCCCAGTGATTCAATAAATGTTCGTTTAGTAGAGTCTAATCGACCAAAAGCGGGAAAAATATCTCAAAACATTGATAATTCAATGATAATCTATGGCGATGGTACTGATATTGAGTTTTTGAAATCGGAAAATATTCAGGAAATTGATAGCTTGATTGCTGTTACAGAGAATGAAAAAACTAATTTAATTTCTGGTCTTCTTGCAAAGCATCTTGGTGCGAAACAGTCCATAATACATGTATCAACTAGTGAATATATGCCAACAATCAAAGAGATTGGTGTTGGCGCAGTTATCAGCAAAAATTTATCTACTGTAAATGCTATTTTAAAAGAATTGCATACTGATATAACTGATGTTCCAGTACTGACATTTGAGGAAATAGAGGTTGACGTTATTGAATTGCAACCAGAAAATGGCAGTTTGATCACTCAAAAACCTCTCAACGAACTAAACTTACCAAAGGACTGCATAATAGGTATGATTAATCATAACGGGAAAATTAGAATAGCGCACGGCACATCAATGTTAACTGAGGATGATACAGCCTTAGTATTCTCAAAGCCGAAAGCATTTGAACAAATTAAAAAGATGTTTCTTTAATGAATGTAAAAAGTCTTTTTAATATTTTGGGGGCTTTATCTACAATACTTGGATTAACTATGGTCATACCATTACTTATTTCTTTGGGCTCAGGACAACATGACTTTCAAGCATTTATAAAATCATCAATAATATGTATATCACTTGGATTGCCTTGTTGGTTTTTTACCAAAAACAATAAATCTATTACAAATCGTGATGGGTTTGCTATTGTAACTTTCTCTTGGATAATCACTGCCATCATAGGAGCTTTACCTTTTTATTTATCAGGAGTTATTCCGAACATAACAGATGCATTTTTCGAATCTATGTCAGGAGTAACTACCACTGGGGCATCTATACTTGGTAATGTAAAAACAATGCCTCACCTTATTGAGGGTATTGAAAGTTTACCGATTGGAATCTTATTTTGGCGATCATTCTTACAGTGGATAGGAGGAATGGGCGTAGTTGTTTTTTACATAGCAATTCTGCCCCTTCTTGGTATAGGAGGAGTTCAATTATTCAAAGCTGAAGTCCCAGGCCCAGTAGCAAGTAAAATAACCCCTCGTGTTCGCGAAACAGCCAAATTACTTTGGATAGTTTATGTTGGGTTTACTCTTTTACAAACTATCGCGTTGTTATTGGCAGGGGTAAATCTCTTTGATTCAATTTGCCATTCATTTACTACAATAGCAACAGGAGGATTTTCAACAAAAAATGCGAGTATTGCATATTTTAACAACTCCGCAGTGCACTATATAATAATATTTTTCATGTTTATTTCAGGTGTAAATTTTTCTCTACATTTTCGTGCAATTAGTGGCGATTTTAAAATTTATTTCAGAGATTTAGAATTCATTGCATATTTATTAATTATTTTCCTCGTTACTTGTATAATTTTTTATTCAATTTCGTCCTTTGGTGACAATTTTTCAATGGTGAATTTTCGTGAGTCCTTTTTTGCAACTGTATGTATGCTTACTGGTACTGGGTTTGTACTAGGAGATTATGAAATGTGGCCAATATTTGTTCAAATGATTATTCTTAGTTTAATGTTTATAGGAGGAATGGGTGGTTCTACCACAGGTGGATTAAAGATAATTCGGATCATACTTTTGGGTAAATATACTGCATTAGAAACACGAAGAATGCTTCACTCAAGAGCTCTAATTCCAGTGAAAATTGGAAAACAGTTAATTGTAGAAGATGTGGTTAGAAATACTTTGGGATATTTTCTATTTTTTATGTCTGTATTTATTCTTTCTGCATTAATGCTATCATCAATGGGGTTAAATATGGAATCATCAATTGGAGCTGCAGCATCTGCTATGGGTAATATTGGACCTGCATTAGGTGATTTTGGCCCTACAAATAACTACGCATTGCTTCCAAATGCTGGAAAATGGATATTAAGTTTTTGTATGTTGCTTGGAAGACTAGAAATTTTTACAGTTATGGTATTATTTAGTAGAACCTTTTGGAAATAAGGATTAATTATGTCTTTAAAATTAATTATCAAAGATGCACTCGGTATTATAACTATTGATCGAGAAAAATCATTAAATGCATTAAATAAACAAGTTTTAAAAGAAATTTTAAAAACTTTAAATAAATTTATTAAAAGCAACGATGTAAAAGTAATTTTCATTACGGGAAGCGGGGATAAAGCATTTATTGCAGGCGCTGATATTAAAGAAATGTCAAAATTAGACCCAAAAAGTGCTTCTAATTTTGTAGAGTTGGGACAGGAGTTAATGAACACTATTGAAAATTCTCCCAAACCCGTTATTTCAATTATTAACGGTTACGCTTTTGGTGGTGGTTGTGAGATCGCTTTAGCCTGTCATATTCGTTTAGCAGGTGATAATGCCATTTTTGCTCAGCCAGAGGTTAAATTAGGGTTAATCCCTGGATGGGGAGGTACTCAAAGACTACCTCGAATTGTTGGAAAAGGGATTGCAAATGAAATGATAATCTCGGGCAAACAAATTGATGCGAAAGAAGCTTATAGAGTGGGTCTTGTAAACAAGGTATATAAAAAAGAAACACTGATGTCTGAAGCTATAAAATTTGCAAAAAATATTTTAAATAATGGACCAAATGCTGTTTCTAAATCATTATCCCTAATAAATGATTCTTCCTTTTTAAAGCTTGAAAAAGGTTTAAAAAAAGAGGCAAAAGTTTTTTCCTCGCTTTTTGATAATTCAGAAACAAAAGAGGGCTTAGATGCTTTTTTAAATAAAAGGAAAGCAAATTTTTAGTTTGATTCAATGATTAAATATGTAATTCTAGCAATTAATTCATTTGATTATATACTTAGTAAAACTGGTAATATGCTGATTCGATATCAAAATAAAGCAGTTGTAGCCATTGTTGATCCAAATAATGAAAATAAAACGGCTGAAGAAGTACTTGGTTGGGGTGGCCAAATCCCAGTAGTTCGGAATGTACAAAATTCATTACAATACAGGCCAACACATTTAGTTATAGGAAATGCTCCCCAAGGGGGTATTTTGGATGATATAAATAGAAAAGAAATAATCGTTGGGATAAAAAATAGACTAAATATTACCAGTGGAATGCATTATTTTTTATCTGAGGATGTAGAAATCCTAAAGCTTTCAAAAAAGTATAAGATAGAACTTAGGGATCTTAGAAAGCCAAGAAAAAATCTTTTTTTTTCAAAGCAATTATGGAAAAAAAGGAAGTTACCAATCATGCTTATTGTTGGGACAGATTGTGATACGGGGAAAATGACTACTGCATGGGAAATTACAAAAGCTTTAAAAAGCAAAAATAAGAAGGTTGGATTTTTAGGAACTGGACAGACTGGCATTCTTTTAGCAGGAAATGGTGTTCCTGTTGATTCTATTACATCTGATTTTATTCCAGGAGAAATTGAACATGCTATAAAAAAGTTTAATTTTGATTTAGACCTGTTAATAATCGAAGGGCAAGGAGCATTAAATAATGCTTTATATTCTGGAGTCACTTTAGGGCTATTACATGGCTCAATGCCTGATTTTTTGATCATGACTCATGAACCAAAAAGAAAATATGATGTTGCTGGAAACAAAATTCCTCCTTTACCTAATTTAATTAAATTGCATTATGATTTACTGAAGCCTTTCAAAAAAAGTAAATTTCTTGGTGTTAACCTTCTTACTTTAAAAATTAGCAAATCTGAAGCAATTAGTAACTTTAAAAATTTAGAAAGTAAACTCAAATTACCTGTCAACGATATGGTTAGATTTAGTGGCTCAAATATAATAGATAAAATTTTTAATGAGTTAGAAATGTGGAACTAAAATACACTACATATAGAATAAAACTGATACATAGTTTTAATATATCCAGAAGTAAAAACTCTTGGTATGATATAACATATATATATCTAATAGATGGAAATATTGTCGGAAGAGGAGAAGCTGCCCCCTCAATTCGATATAATGAATCCAATGAACAGATTTATTCATGCTTAAGAAAAATTAAATTATCACAGAATAAATTTAATTTAAATTCAATACGTGATTACATCATTCCCAAATTAAATAAAATAAAATCATTAGAATCAGCTTTTGATATGGCAATTTTAGATTGGTGGGCACAAAAACAGCAGATCACTGTATCAAATCTTTTAAATGTGGATAGGGGAAAATTGAAGGCGACAAGTTTCACCATAGGAATCAGTAATATTGGACAAATAGCCCAAAAAATTGAGGAGGCTAAGCCTTATAAAATATTAAAAGTAAAACTTGGAACCAAGAATTCTGATATGGATATCATAACAGAAATTAGAAGACATACAGACAAAATCATAAGAGTAGATGCAAATGAAGGCTGGTCAATAGATAATGCTATAAAATTAAGTTACTGGTTAGCAGATCGAAATGTAGAACTTATTGAACAACCTTTTCCAGCGGATGCATTGCAAGACAACCTTATTTTAAAAAATAAATCACCGCTTGATATTTATGCTGATGAAAATAGCATAAATTCTCATAGTATAGATCAAATAAAACTTCTTTTTCACGGAATTAATATTAAACTAATGAAATGTGGATCATTGTTTGAAGCACTAAAAATGGTAAAACTGGCTAAAGAATTTAAACTTAAAATAATGTTAGGTTGTATGGTTGAATCTTCTGTTGCTATCACCGCAGTATCTCAAATTGCAAAATTAGCAGATAAGCTAGACTTAGATGGAAATCTATTAATTAAAAATGACCCATATCATGGAGTGTTAATAAAAGAAGGGCATTTATTATTACCAGATAAACCTGGATTGGGTTTGTCATTAAAGAAAAAATATCTCGGATTATTCTAGGAATGAAAGTTTTAGGTATTGAACACATAGGTATTGCATTAAAATCAAAAAAAGATAAATATTTTTGGGATATTTTATTAGGAGATACCGATAAGAAAATTGATCTTGTAAAAGATCAGGGTGTTAAAACAGAAATTTATGATACCAAAAAGGGGAAAGTTGAATTTTTAGACGCTTTGGATAAAAATTCTGTTGTAGCCAAATTCCTGGAAAAGAGGGGACCCGGTATACACCACATTAGTTTTGAAGTTGAAAATTTAGAAAATGCTATAGACGAAATGCATCAAAAAGGTATCGATACTGTTACTGAGAGTTTTACAATTGGTGCTGAGGGCTTTAAGATTATATTTGTCCATCCAAGGTGCACTGGAGGAATTCTGGTTGAATTAACTCAAAGGTAAGCCTAATCTCCGAAACTAGGTAACGTAAATACGTTGTTCGACTTTTTCGATTTTGACTTTTTTGATCGTTTTTGTTTTTTTATGTTTGATGAAGACTTATCCATGGGATTTAGCTGATCTTTCTCTTCTTTATTTAATATGATTAATTCATCATTTATGAGTTTACCCATATCATAAGTTGTAATCCTTAATGGTTGACCTTGTCTATCATAATATGACCATTCCCCATTTCGTTTTCGATCTTTCATTAACCCCTTCTCTTTTACTCTACCATTACTATGGTATTTAATCATAAGCTCATGTCCAGGAGGTGTCGTATGGGCAATTACATCTTTAGGATTGTCAACAACGCTTGTATCGTATTTCAGATAAGTTTGTTTAACAAGATTCTTTATAGTATCTTGGACAATAGTTGTATCAAAAGTAAGTATTTTGAGTGTATCGAAAACAACAGTTCTGTATTTCATTTCAGGACCAATAAAACCGGGTTCTTTTGGTTTAGCAGTTATAGCCTTAACAACTGATGAAGAGTAAATCTCTTGTAATTTTAAGTATTCCTTTTCTGCCTGTTTCCAATTTCCATTTGCAGCATTCAGCGCTTGATTAATCCAGCCTTGAGCTGACTTATCTCCTGTATCTCTTGCTTTTAATGCGTCTCCCAAGGTTTTGTATTTGGGGAATGCAGATTGCCTGGGATTAATCATATCGGGAGAAAAATTATTGGGAAAATTGCTAGAATAAGTATGTATGGTCACTGTGTCATTTTTTGAAATAATCAAAGTATCATATATCATTACTGTATCTACAGCAAACAACCACATAGAATCTCTAACTACAGTCGTGTCATATGCAAAAACCCAGGTAGTATCGTAAAGGTAAGTTGTATCATAAGCAAATGCCCATAAGGTATCTTTTACTACTACAGTGTCGTAATTAAAAATCATAGTTGTATCAAGAACGACGGTTGTATCATAATTATTTTTTATTATTGTAGTTGTATCGTAATTGTTAATGTATATACTATCAATAATTAAGACAGTATCATAAACTGTAGTAGTTGCATTGGTATATATAAATGTAGTATCATAATTAGTTGTAGTATCGTACAGAGTTGTGTAGACAAATAAAGTGTCTGTAGACCTCTTCTCGATGCTCTGTTCATAATTGTTTTTTAATTCTTGAGATTGGGCCATCAACATGTTAAGCTTATTTTTTAAGCTGTCTAATTCATTTTTGTACGATGTTTCAATCTTGGTGAATCTTTTTTTAGGTACTATTTCTTTACTGGTATCTTTAGTCTTTTTTTTCCCTTTAATAACCTTTCTTTCAAACAATGGCTTTGGGGCTTCGATTATAGATCCAGTCTGAGTTCGGTAAACTTTTCTCTTTTTATTATCGCCTTCATTTTGGCTTGTAGCAAAAGTGGCAAAAATAAAATATAGAATAATTTTAGTTAAGTGGGTAATCATAAATTGCTAAATTGATACACAGGGAGTTTTCTTTTATTATTTAATATAATGTAAAATTTGCATAAATAGAGAATAAATATATTGAATATTAAAAAGAAATGAAATTTTTTAAAATAGAAAATTATCAATGCAGATTATTATATAGTTAAAAATGGATGAAAACTAAAAAACTACTACAAACTAAAAAAGTGGATCTTATAAATAAAGTAAAAAGGTTGCCAAATTTGCCAGGAGTATACCATTTTTACAATAGAGAGAGTGAAATAATATATATTGGTAAAGCTAAAGATATAAAAAGAAGAGTTAGCTCTTATTTTCAAAACAAAAAAAACCAATCTTCAAAAAATTTAGTTATGATAAAACATATTTTCGATTTTGAGTGGATATTAGTTAGATCTGAGGTTGAGGCACTCATAACGGAAGCTAATTTGATAAAAAAGCATAGACCTCGATATAACATAGATTTAAAAGATGATAAAAGTTTTCCTTTCATAAAAATCTCAAATGAACTCTATCCACAGGTAATATTAACAAGGAAAGTTACAAAGGATGGATCTAAATACTTTGGACCATTTACAGATGTAAAAGTACTTAGGAATATTATAAAAGTATTAAAGAACACCTTTCAAATTAGATCTTGCTCATTCGATTTAAATGAGGAGGTAGTTAAAAAGAAAACTATCCCACTATGTTTAGACTATCACATAAAAAAGTGTGAAGGGCCATGTCAAGATTTAGTAAGCAAAAATAAATACTCTAATATGATAAGGCGAGTGGAAGCCTTTATGAAAGGAGATATTGTCCCAACTGTGAATTACCTTTCAAAAATGATGTTAAAAGCATCATCTCAAGAGAGGTTTGAGGATGCTGCCCTATTTCGCGACCAATTAAATTCAATAAATCAGTTTAAAGATAAACAAAGTTTGATAACAAATGATTTGAAAGAAAGGGATGTAATTGTTCTGGCTCTAGAAAAAGATTTTGGTATCTCTGTGATCATTCGAGTTAGAAATGGAAGGATTTTTAGTAGAGAAAAAGTATACTTGAAAAATATAAGATCAGATGATAATGATATTTTGAAATCAGTGATTACAAGATTCTATATAAATAGCGATTCCGTTCCTGAGGAAGTTTCACTCCAGATAAAGCCAAATGAAGAGTCCTTTTTACAAAAATTTTTATATGATAAAAGAGGCTCTAAAGTACGATTTTCATACCCAAAAATAGGCCAAAAAGCAAAAGAATTAAGAGTTACACTTCAAAATGCAAAGCTTTTGCTCAAAGAATGGAAGATAAAAAAGCAAAAACAAAATAAATATGTTCCCAGAGTTTTAGAATCCATTCAAAAGGATTTAAGTTTGAAATTAATTCCTAAAGTTATTGAGGCTTTTGATATCTCACATCATGGTGGAGAAAATACAGTTGCCTCAATGGTTTATTTTAAAGATTCAAAACCTGTCAAAAAAGAATACAGAAGGTATATTATTAAATCAGTTACTGGTATTGATGATTTTTCGTCAATTTATGAGGTAGTGCATAGAAGATATAGGAGGTTGATCAAAGAGAAACGTAAGTTACCGAACTTAATTTTAATAGATGGTGGAAAAGGTCAGCTTAATTATGCTATCAAAGCACTGAAAGATTTGAAAATTAAAAACATGGCTATAATCGGATTAGCTAAACGATTGGAGGAAATATACTTACCTAATAATCCGGAACCACAATCCATCCTCAAAGATAGTCCTTCTTTGTTACTTTTGAGAAGAATACGTGATGAAGCTCATAGATTTGCAATAACTCATCATCGAAAAAGGCAACTAAACACAAAGATAAATTCAAGATTTATTAAAATTAGAGGCATTGGCAAAAAAAAGTTAAAATTATTATATGAAAGATTTGATAGTTATGAATCAATTGCAAATACTGAACCTAAAGAATTAAAAAAGGCATTATCTATTTCATTGGATATAGCAAAAAATATAATTTTTATTGCTTCTGGGATGGGGAAAAAATAATAGTAAACTATAATTGAATGATGTAAAAAAACTTTGGTAAATTGCCAATATGTCATATTTTAGGATCAGTTCTAATTTTAAACCAAATGGTGATCAGCCAAGTGCCATTAGAGAGCTAAATGAAGGTATTATTCGAGGGGATAAATATCAAACTTTACTTGGTGTAACGGGTTCAGGGAAAACTTTTACAATTGCAAATGTTATTGAGAGTGTCCAAAAACCCACTTTAATAATGTCACATAATAAAACCCTCGCAGCGCAGCTATACAACGAATTTAAACAGCTTTTTCCAAATAATGCTGTTGAATTTTTTATATCTTACTATGATTACTATCAGCCAGAAGCATATCTTCCAGTTACTGATACTCATATTGATAAGGAAGCAACCATAAACGAGGAAATTGATAAACTAAGGCTAAAAGCAACGAGTTCACTTATGTCAAGGCAAGATGTAATTGTTGTAAGTTCTGTTTCAAGCATTTATGGGTTAGGATCACCAGAAAACTATAAACAAGGCTCTGTATCGATTTCACTTAATCAAAAAATTGATAGAAGAAAATTACTCTCAAAGCTTATAAATATACATTACTCCAGAAACGATCAAGTTCTTGAAAGAGGGAATGTAAGAGTAAGAGGAGATATAATTGAAATCTTTCCCGCTTACGAGGACAGCAGTTATAGGATCGAGTTATTTGATGATAAAATTGAAAATATTACCTCCTTTGATCCTTTAACAGGCGAGATAATAAATGTATTTAAAAAATTAGTGATTTTTCCAGCTAAACACTTCATAACTAAAAAAGAGACAATAAAACGGGTAGTAGAAGAAATAAGAATTGAATTAGAAGAAAGAATAAAATACTTTGAAAAGAGAAATAAATTGCTTGAGGCTCAAAGAATAGAGCAAAGAACAAACTTTGATATAGAGATGATGATAGAACTTGGCTACTGCTCAGGAATAGAAAATTATTCAAGAATCTTTGCAAATAGATTGCCAGGACAAACACCATATACTCTTCAAGATTTTTTTCCTAAAAATTCAATGACCATTTTAGATGAGTCGCATGTGACACTTCCTCAAATTCAAGCGATGTACAATGGTGATAGAGCGAGGAAAATGACATTAGTTGAACATGGGTTTAGATTGCCAAGCGCTCTTGATAATAGGCCATTAAAGTATGATGAATTTTTTAAAGCTCAAAAACAAGTTATTTTTACTTCTGCAACCCCATCAAGTAGAGAGCTCGAATTTTCTGAAGGTATAGTTGTGGAACAAATAATTAGGCCTACTGGATTATTGGACCCGCAAATAGAGTTAGAAAAAACCGAGGGTCAAATTGATAATTTAATTAATCAAATACGTAAAAGAACTAAGTTGAGCCAAAGAGTACTGGTAACCACACTAACCAAACGCATGGCTGAAGATTTGACTGACTTTCTAAAGAATTTAAATATTCGAGTCCGTTATCTTCATTCTGAGATTGATACTATTGAAAGGGTAAAAATAATTAATGATCTAAGAATGGGATTATTTGATGTCCTTGTGGGGATTAATTTATTGAGAGAGGGTCTTGATATTCCTGAGGTTAGCTTAGTCGCGGTTTTAGATGCAGATAAAGAAGGTTTTCTGAGGTCTAAAAGCTCTTTACTGCAAGTTGCTGGTCGCGCTGCTAGAAACATAGATGGTAAGGTAATTTTATACGGAGATAATGTAACAGATTCAATGAGCAATCTAATTGATATCACCAAAAAACGAAGAAAAATACAAAAGGAATACAATACTCTTAATAAAATAAAACCAAAAAGTATTGAAAAAGCGGTTCTCAATAATAAATTGATTGATAACGAATCTAATAGAGAAACGAAAATTGTAAATGAATTACCTAAAGGTCTTTCAGAAAAAGGATTACTATCGATTAATAAAAAAGAGGAAGCTTTGTCAACTTTAAGAAAAATGATGTTAGATGCATCTAAAAATTTACAGTTTGAAAATGCTGCAAAGTTTAGAGATCAAATAAAAGAAATTGAATCTGATCTGGAGCGTATTTCAACATGAGTAAAAGTTTAAATTTTAAGTTAAGATGGATCAAAAAAGAATATTATTATGAGGGACCAATGCAATGATAAATACGGATAGACTTCAAAAACAATCTGGAATTATTGGAAATTCAAAAAGTATCAAGAAAATAGTTGATCTGATTTCTCAAGTTGCGGAGGTAGATATTTCGGTTCTCATAACTGGAGAATCTGGGGTTGGAAAAGAAGTTATTGCAA
This sequence comes from uncultured Fidelibacterota bacterium, assembly GCA_902611135.1. Taxonomy (GTDB): domain Bacteria; phylum Fidelibacterota; class Marinisomatia; order Marinisomatales; family UBA1611. The sequence continues at coordinate 17,470 of CACLYL010000011.1, forward strand.
AAGCAGTTCATAAAGCAAGCAATAGGTCTAGAAAACCATTAGTAACTGTCAATTGCGGTGCTATTCCTGAAGGGATAATTGAATCAGAACTCTTCGGACATAAAAAAGGATCATTTACCGGAGCAGATCAAAATCGAAAAGGTTACTTTGAGGAAGCTGATAAAGGGACCATTTTTTTAGATGAAATTGGAGAAACACCTATTGATACTCAAGTTAAATTATTGAGAGTTTTGGAGAGTGGAGAGTATATTCGAGTAGGAGAGGCTACTACTAGAAAGACAAATGTTAGACTCATTGCTGCCACTAATAAAAATTTAGAGGAATTAGTTAAAAAAGGATTATTTAGAGAAGATCTGTATTTTAGACTTAAAACTATTTTATTAAACATTCCCCCTTTGAGAGAGAGGTTGGAAGATATTGGTAAATTTGTTGAGAGGTTTTCATTGGAATTTACTAGATCCAATAATATCATTTATAAAGGTTTTGTACCAAGTGCTATTCGATTGTTAAAGCAATATGATTGGCCTGGCAATATTAGAGAATTAAAGCATTTCGTTGAAAAAATTATGGTACTTCAGAAAGGTCAAAGAATTACAGATGAGATGGTAATGCATGAGTTAAATCAGAGAATAAATACTACTCTAAGTCAGAATAAATCACTACCTGTTGCCATTTCAAATAATGCTGAAAAGGTAGAAATTGATTTAATTTTGCGTCAATTATTTATGCTTAAGCAGGATACGGAATTGATACAAAAAATTTTAATGAATAGTAATTTACCTAAATTAGGAGGGGAAAATTTTTTTGAGGTCTCAAATAGTCTAAAATCAGAAGTTAATTCTTCTAACAGGTCATTAAAAGTTTTTGAAGATGATAATCGTTTCATCCGAGATGAGGCAATAGGTGAAATTTCAATAAAGGATTTAGAAAAAGAGGCCATTAGTCGTACCTTAAGGTTCTTTAACACAAACAGGAGAAAGACTGCTAAGTCGTTAGGTATGAGTGAGAGAACTCTTTATCGTAAGATTGATGAGTATCAATTGGAAAATAAATCTAAAAAAGATATATTTTGAAAGTAGCTACTTTACTTTTTATTTCAATATTTTTTTCTTGTTCATACTATTCTATGACAGGTTCTATTCCTTCTCACATTAAATCAGTTAGTATACCTGAATTTCAAAATGAAACTGCTGAATATGGAATTGAGCAAAGAATAACAAATTTAATAATTGAAAAATTTAATGAGAATGGTGTCTTGAAAGTCGTTGACAAAGAAAATTCAGATTCAGTTATTGAAGGTTCCATATCAAAAATAGATGAGAGGCCATTTACATATAATAAGGACGAAGTAATCTCGGAATTCAGGTATATAATTTTAATTAAGTTAGATTGGTATGACGTTTCAAAAGATAAAAGTATTATATCAAAAACATATAGTGCTTTTGGATCATATGGAGTTAATGGAGATATAAGTAATGATGGCATCGATAATGACAATGATGGCAAAATAGATGAAAATGATAATGACGAATTTGGAGAACCCAGAATTTATGCCTCAAATGTAGCAGCTACTAAAATAGCTGAAGATATTATAAATGATATTATGAGTACTTGGTAAAGGGAGTAATGCATGAAAACAGTTATGATAAATGAATTAAATGATACCTTTATTCATAAATCTCTGAGGTTAAGGGGGTGGGTATACAACATAAGGAGTATTGGAAAAATATGGTTTCTTATTTTCAGAGATGGAACAGGATTGCTGCAAGGAGTGGTAGTGAAAAATGAAGCATCAGAAAAAGCATTCAACTTAGAGTCAGTTCTAAAACAGGAAGATTCAATAATAATTGAGGGTATATTAAAAAAAGAAAAAAGATCAGTAGGCGGTTATGAAATTGCAATAAAAGAAATTAAGATTGTAAACCAATCTTTAATTGAGTATCCTATTTCTCCGAAAATTCATGGCACCGATTTTCTAATGTCAAATAGACATTTATGGATTAGATCTAAAAAGCAAAATGCAATTTTAAAAATAAGGCATATGGTATCTAAATCAATAAGAGATTTTTTTGATTCTAATGGATTTACTTTGATCGATTCACCCATATTCACTGCAAATGCAGTTGAGGGAACTACCTCATTATTTGAGGTTGATTATTTTGAAAAAAGCGCTTATCTATCGCAAAGTGGACAATTATATCAGGAGGCGGCCTCATCTGCTTTTGGTAGAACATATTGTTTCGGACCTTGTTTCAGAGCAGAAAAGTCAAAAACAAGAAAACATTTAACTGAATTTTGGATGGTTGAGCCTGAAATGGCTTATGTAGAATTGGATGAAAATATGAACTGGGCAGAAAATTTAGTTACTTACATTATAAAATCTGTTCTAACTAGTTGTAAAAGTGAATTAACAGTTTTGGGTAGAGACCTATCTAAACTAGAAAATATTGTTCCTCCATTTCCAAGAATCACTTATCATGAAGCTGTTGATATCTTGCTAAGTGAGGGTTATAATTTTGAAAGAGGGAATGATTTTGGTTCTCCTGATGAAACAATAATTGCATCCAAATTTGAAAAGCCAGTTATGATTCATAGATGGCCAAAAGAAATAAAACCATTTTATATGAAAAAGGATTCCACTAACCCAGAGTTAGCATTAGGAGTAGATATGATTGCGCCGGAGGGTTTTGGCGAAATTATTGGAGGTGGACAGAGAGAAGATGATATAAATATTTTAGAAAAAAGTATAAGTCATCATGATCTGCCTATTGAGCCTTTTAAGTGGTTCCTTGATTTAAGAAAATATGGTTCAGTTCCTCATTCAGGATTTGGTTTAGGTTTAGAAAGAGTGGTAGCTTGGATTTGTAATGTAAAATATATTCGTGAAACAATTCCATTTCCAAGAACTATGGGAAGAATTGAACCGTAGAGTTTATTATGAAATACGCTATTTGTCAGATTAATACTTCTGTAGGAGATTTAAAATATAATTATAAAAAGATTATTGGTAATTATGAGTTAAGTTTATCAAAAGGAGCTGATCTGGTAATCTTTCCTGAACTAACGATTACAGGATATCCTCCGAAAGATTTATTGTTAGACAAAGCGTTTATCGATTGGAACTTGTATTACTCAAAAAAAATTTCAAGGGAATCTACAAAACCAATTATTTTTGGTTTCGTTGATAGAGAAAGAGACCAGATATATAATTCTTTAGCCATATGTTATGATGGGAAATTATTTGGTTCATATAACAAAAAGTTATTACCGAATTATGATATTTTTGATGAAAAAAGGTATTTTAAAAGTGGTAAAAAATCTGGAGTTTTTAAAATAAATTATGATGATCTCGATATAACAGTAGGTTTGCAAATATGCGAAGACCTATGGGATGATGACTATGAAGCTAAAATTAGTGAACAGCAGAAGAAAAATGGTGCTGAAATAATTATAAATTGTTCTGCATCCCCATTTACTACAAATAAGTTAGGTAAAAGAGTTGATTTAATTAAGAAAAAAGCAACGACATTAAATTTACCAATAATTTACTGTAATCAAGTTGGAGCACAAGATGAGATAATCTTTGATGGAAATTCTTTGATATTTTCGAAACATGGTGATTTAATCTGCCAAGGAAAGTCTTTTTCTGAGTGCAATATCATTACTGAAACGTATACACAAAGAACTATAAAATTAAATATACAGAGTAAAGAGGAGAAAATATTTAATGCTTTATGTCTGGGTATTTCAGATTACTTTTTGAAAACAGGTAACAGAGACGCTGTTTTGGGGTTATCAGGAGGTATAGATAGTGCATTAACTGCGGCTATAGCAGTTAATGCACTTGGCTCCGAGAATGTACATGGAGTACTATTGCCATCAAAATTCTCTAGTAAACACAGTACTGAGGATGCCATAGCTCTAGCAAAAAATTTAGAGATGCATTATGAAATAATTCCTATTCAAAATTCTGTTGATAGTATTATTAAATCTTTATCCAAAAGTTTTAAAGGAAAGAGGGTTGATAAGACGGAAGAAAATATACAATCAAGAATTCGAGGCAATATTTTAATGTCCTTAGCAAATAAATTTAACTGGCTGCTTTTAACAACCGGCAATAAAACTGAGCTAGCTTTAGGATATTGTACGATTTATGGTGATATGAACGGTAGTTTAGGAGTTATTTCAGATCTTAATAAATTAGATGTTTACAAAGTTGCCAAATGGTACAATAAAAATTTTGAAAAAAAAATACCAATAAATTCAATATTAAAATCACCTAGCGCAGAACTATCAAAAAATCAGATTGATCCATATGATTATCAAATCATCAGCCCAATTGTCGATTTGATTATAGAGGACAAATTTACGCTTGAGGAAATAAAAAAAATTAATACTAACTATGATAACATTAACTCGCTATATTATAAAATCAGGAATAATGAATTTAAACGCTATCAATCTGCCCCTACTTTAAAGATTAATGACAAGTCCTTTGGTGTTGGTCGCAGATATCCAATCGTGAATAATTTTAGAGGATAGATATGTATATTAAAGCCTTTACTTTAGCCATTTCTTTTTGTTGTGCTTTTAGTCAGAATAGACCTCCAGCTGAATTTTGGAATCAATATGATAAGGATCAAAAGATTGCATTCATTAATGGTGCATATGGAGCAATATCGAAAATAAAGTCTCATCATAAATTGGAGGTTAAGAAACAATATCTTAATTATAAAAATTGGGTTCAACCCTACTATATTGAAAGATTTTATGAAATTTCAGATGAATACATCTCTGAAAAAGTTGGATATGATTTATCGTTAATTGCTTCTCATATGGATGCATTCTACTCAAATTCAGATAATTTTAATATTCCCGTAATGGATGCACTTAGAGTCGTATCACTGGTTCAAGATAATGAAAATAAAAAAGCGAACATAAGATTATTAAGATATCAGCAAAAATATCGAAAGTGAATATAAATTTATGAGGTAAGTATCTTTATTTAATTATGAAAATAAATAACATTCGCAATTTCTGTATAATTGCTCATATAGATCATGGTAAGTCTACTTTAGCAGATCGACTTCTGGAGGAAACAAAGACAGTTTCACAGAAAAAAATGAAAAACCAAGTTCTTGATAGTATGGATCTCGAAAGAGAGAGGGGAATTACAATTAAAAGCCATCCTATCAGAATGGAATATAGGAACGATAACGATGAAATATATATTTTAAACCTAATTGATACCCCTGGACATGTTGATTTTAGTTATGAAGTATCTAGGTCATTAGCTGCATGTGAAGGCGCGTTATTATTAATTGATGCTGCTCAAGGAGTTGAAGCTCAAACAGTTTCAAATACTTATCTCGCAATAGAAAATGGGTTAAATATTATTCCGATCATAAATAAAGTAGATTTAAAATCAGCAATGATTGCCGATGTCAAGGCTCAAATTATTGAATTGATCGGTTGTTCTGAGGAAGAAATTATTGAAGCTAGTGCTAAAAGTGGGATAGGGATTAAAGATATTTTTGATGCAATTATAAATAGGATTGATCCTCCTGAAAATAACATCATTTCATATACTAGGGCACTAATTTTTGATTCTTTGTATGATAATTATCGTGGTGCGATAGCTTATGTTAGAGTAAATGATGGTATTTTAAAAAGTGGAATGATAGCTAAATTTTTTGCACATGAAAAGGAATATGAAATCACAGAAACAGGATATTTTATACTAGATAAAATAAAAAATGCTGAATTAAAATCAGGAGACGTAGGATATGTCGTAGCTGGTGTTAGAGATATGTCACATATTCAACCAGGGGATACAATTACTACAAAAGAATCTAAAGCTTTAGTCCCTTTGCCTGGATACAAAGAAGTTAAACCAATGGTTTTTTCAGGACTTTACCCAGCAGATACAGATCAATATAATCAACTTAGACAATCTCTTGAAAAATTAAAATTAAATGATGCTTCATTAACATTTTCACCAGAAACAAGTGAGGCTTTAGGTTTTGGATTTCGTTGCGGTTTTTTGGGTTTATTACATATGGAAATCATTCAAGAACGTTTGGAGAGAGAATTTAAATTAGATTTAGTGACAACCACTCCAAATGTGGTTTATAAAATATTATCAAAAAATGGTTCAGAATTAGTAGTTGATACTCCAGCTAAAATGCCTCCTAATGCAGATATTGATGGTATTTTTGAACCAATTGTAACAGCGGAAATTTTAACACCAAAGAAGTACATCGGAAATATAATGACACTATGTCAAAAGAAAAGAGGAGTCTATAAAACAATCAATTATTTATCTCCTGAAAAAGCTCAATTGCATTATGAGCTTCCCTTGGGTGAGATTATTTTTGATTTTTATGATAAATTAAAATCAGTTTCTAGTGGTTATGCATCTTTCGATTACGAGTTTAAGGATTATGAGCAATCAAATCTAGAAAAATTAGATATTTTAATACATGGTGAGTCAGTAGATGCTTTATCTGTAGTTTGTCATAGAGATAATACTTACAACAGGGGAGTTGCTCTTTGTAGTAAACTAAAAGAATTAATACCTAAACAAATGTTTGAAGTTGCAATTCAAGCTTCTATAAACAAGAAAATAATTGCTAGAACAACTATCAGAGCTATGAAAAAAAACGTTACAGCCAAATGTTATGGTGGAGACATTACAAGAAAAAGAAAACTATGGGAAAAACAAAAAAAAGGTAAAAAAAGAATGAAAATGATTGGTAAGGTGGAAGTTCCGCAAGAAGCATTATTAGCTGTTTTGCAAATCGAGAGTAATTAAAGCTACATGAAGTCATATTTTTCTAATTCAAAATCTCCTCTATATAGCTTCCTATTCACGCTTCCATTATTTATTGTTTATGAAATTGGGATATTTATATCATCAATTGATCAAACTATGGTCATTCGTAACGGGGCAGATGTATTATTAAGGCAACTATTTTCTTATTTTGGATTAAATGGGTTTAAGTGGCTAGGTATTATTTTTCTTATTTCATATTTAATAACTTTCTTAATTCATAAAAGAAAACTACAAAATACAAAGCTTAACCTGATTTATTTACCTTTCATGATTTTTGAAAGCATCATATGGTCTATGTTAATTTACCTTTTAATGACCAATATTCATCTTTTACTCATGCAACCTACAGGTGATATGATCATTCAACGTGTTACCTTAGCTGTGGGTGCTGGAATATATGAGGAATTTCTTTTCCGATTTGTGTTGATTTTAATTTTTACAAAATTATTTATCTTTACTTTTGCAATGGAGTACAATTATAGCCGAATAATTGCCATGTTTATTTCTGCTGGAATCTTCTCAGGTTTTCATTTCATCGGAGATTTCGGAGATTTCTTTTCATTTAACACTTTTATGATAAGATTTTTTGCAGGCATTTTATTAGGAGTTATTTATTTTAGCAGAGGTTTCGGAATTACCGCTTGGGCTCATTCCATTTATGACTTAATAATATTAACTAAAATAACTGTTGACTAAGATATATTTCATGAATCATGATAAATAAATTTAAACTAATGCTTTTTTTCATCATTTCTTTAATAAGTGGAGAAGAAATAAATAATGTTAGAATGTCAATTGTACCTGAATATGAACAAAATCTGACTACTATTTTACTAAGTATAGAAAGAATAAATATTGATAAGGAAAATGATTTTTCTTTCACACTCCCAAATGATGTTGATTCAGTTTTCATAATTGATAAAACAAATGATAGATTAGTATTTAATACTATTCCATATGATAAAACAAAGAAAGAAATAACTGTTCTTCCTGAAGAAGAGATAGCTTTAATGATAAAAACAAAAAAGTATGTTCAAGCTAGTAGAAGATATTTTAATTATAATTTAAGCTTTTCTACCAATATATCCATATTTGACGTTGAGCTTAAAGAGCCTTTGATGGTAAAAGACTTTTCTTACTCTGGGATTAATGGAAAACTGGAGATTAATGATTTCGGTCAAAGATCATATAGGCAAATAAAAGAAAATATTAATAAAGGTAAAGTAGAAAATATTTCTTTTGATTATTTCAATAAAATAGGAACAACAACTATTACCATAATTGACTCATTAATCAACTCTCCCAATTTAGATGAAGGGACTTCTAAACAAAAAATCAAACGTTATAAAATCTATGTTTGGGAAACTTTAATAGTTTTATTTTTAATTTGTATTTTTGTATTGATAATTATATTTAATTTGAAAAATGAACGAAAGATAATAAAGTGTCATAAATGTAATCAAAAATTAAATTTCGATGACCTATTTTGCTCAAAATGTGGAGAAAAGTTAAGTGTTTCCAACGATATATGATTTTGGTACTATAAACTTATTTGGTTTTAGTTTTCCCTTAGCTATACATTCATTTGGTTTTATGTTAGTTGTGGCTTTTTATACTACCTACTTTATCCTAAATAATGATTTAAAAAAATTAAACTACGATGAAAACCTGGCATCAGATTTAATATTTTGGGCCGCATTTGGCGGAGTGGTTGGTTCTAAAGTATATCATCTTTTAGAAAATTTAGACCAGGTATTTCAAGATCCAATAGGTATGATCTTTAGTGGTTCAGGTTTAGTCTTCTTAGGCGGTCTGATTGGAGGAACTATTGCAGTAACAATAATTTTGAATAAAAATAAGCTTCCATGGTTAGAATTTGCAGACATAGTTGCCCCCCTTTTAATTCTTGGTTACGGTATAGGCAGGATAGGTTGTTTTTTAGTTGGAGATGATTATGGCATACCAACAGGACTACCTTGGGGAATGTCATTTCCAAACGGATTACCCCCATCAACTACAAGTGTATTCAGTCTCTATTTTCCATGGATTGATATTTCAAAATATAATCCAGGTCTACTTAAAGTTCACCCAACTCAACTATACGAAACATTTATTTCAATAGTCATATTCTTCTATTTATATAACAAAAGAAAATCAGTTAAGATTAAAGGTTCTCTATTTTTTTTGTATTTAGTTTTAGCAGGATTAGAGCGTTTTTTTGTAGAATTTATCCGGACAAATGAAAAATATTTTCTAGACATACTCTCTGGCGCTCAGATTATATCACTAATTATGATTAGTATTGGAATTTTATTCTTATTTCGGCCAATAAATGAAAAATCACAACAGAGTATGTAAATCTCTTCTGAGTTTTTGTTTCCTTTCCAGTTTTGCTCTAAATCAGATTAATTTACAGATATCTGAATTTCATCCTTTTCCAGAGAAATTAAGTATGCTAGACTTAAATCCAACATCTATTTGTTGGTCATTTGATAATAGTTTTTTAATGATCGATAACTATAAAAGCATAATTTTTAAGTTAGATAAATTCGGGAAAATAAAAATTGGAAATAGCGCAAATCACAACCAGAATTATTTTAAGGATTTAATATGGGTAGGAATTTCACCTATTGCTGTACAACTAGTTGATAGATTAGAGAATAAAGTGATATTTTTCGATTTTGGGTTAAACCTAGTTGGGCAAAGTGATATTAATAAAAGTTTATATCCGGAATATGTAACTAATGATCCTATGGGAAATGTATTTTTTTACAGTAATGCGTATAATAGTATTTACAGCTTTGACAATAAAAATCTTAACGAGTCACCTTTTATTGATTTGAATTTAGTTTTTTCAAATTCCTTCTGTGTAAAAGATATTAAAATTAATGATAACTTTGAATTTGGAATATTAGACTGCAATAATATTGTTCACTTTTTTAATAGGAATGGAGAAAAGATTAAATCTATAAATTCGGTTATTAAAGATTCATATTTTTTGGTTTCTCTTCTTGATGATTGGTTAGTATTCAATAAAGATGGTAAAGGTATATCTATTAAAAGTCAAAAACCGGTCTCTACTCCAAAATCATGCACTCCTATATTGGATATGACCTCAAAAAATAAATCAATTGCAATATTATCAAAGGATCATATTTTGGTGATGAATTTTGACAATTAAATTGCATCTTAAATCAATTCATTGTGGATTAATTTTTTTTTTAATCATTAGGTTAGCCTATTCAAGTGTTTTAAATGATAAAGAGCAAAATCTATCATTAGATTCATTAGATACAAAAATAATTAAAAATGCTCTTCAAAACCAGAAAGAGGATTCGTTAGAATTTGATTTCTATCATGAAGGCATGTTATATAAAGTTCCCAAGCAGGTGGGACCTATGTGGTTAAATCTACCTTTTTTAGATTTGCAGGAAGATTCTATCAAGTTAAATGAGTTCACTCGCTACAACCCCATAAAAAGAGGAAATAAATTTAAAGCGACAGGAGATTATAGCAGAGAATTAATTATATCACCTCTTGAAGGATCTGTTTTAAGTGGAGGATTCCAAATTCAACTAAATGGTGAAATAGCAAAAAATACATTTGTAAATGGAGTATTGACTGATAAAAATATACCATTTGAAATTGGAGGATATACTCAGGAACTTGATGAATTAGATAAAGTTTATATAAATATATCACATCCTTACTATAAGCTCGATTTTGGCGATATTATGTTTAAAAACATCATAGGAGATAAAATAAGCATTGATAGAAAGTTAGTAGGAGTAAAAAGCGATATGAGGATAGGTGACTTTGATAGCAAGGCAGTATATGCAACATCTCAAGGAGAATATCATAGAGTTGAGATGAAAGGTATAGACGGAGTTCAAGGGCCTTACCGCCTGGAAAGTAAAAATGGGAACAAAGATATTACTATTTTATCGGGAACTGAGGAAGTTTGGTTAGATGGAAAAATCTTGACGAGAGGTCATAATTTTGATTATACCATTGATTATACATTAGCAGAAATATTCTTTACAGCTAGAAATCTTATTCATTCAGATTCAGATCTCTTGATAAAGTATCAGTACACAGATCTAGGTTATAAAAAAAATTTTTTTGGCGGAAGTATCAATAAGACATTAAATGATAATGGATTCATTGAATTTGGAGTATTCAAAGAAAATGACAACGCGTATGTAGGTGATTCAACTAATAGCGAAATACAAAATATTTTTACAAAGGAAGATAAAAATATAATCAATGTAAGTACTGCAATAATTAATGATTTTGGCGATTATATACTTAAAGATAATATATTCATTTACTGCGCTGATTCATGCTCGGTAGATGATACCTTATATTCAGTCTCTTTTGAGTTTGATAGCGATGGAAATTACAAAAAAATGATATCTAATATTGATAGAATTTATTTTGAATACGTCAATAACGTTTTTAAGAATGATGCCACAGATTACTATAGTCCATACAGAAAATTAAATGCGCCTAATACCCATAATTACGGATATATAAAAAATAAATATAATTTTAATAACTTTCTGGAAATTGAATCTGATATAGCTGGCTCGGAGTTTAATAGAAATAATTTATTTTATGGTAAAAATGATTTAGGATTTTCAGCGAATATCAAAGCAAGCTTAAAAAAAATTAGATTAGGTCCTTTTGATATGAATTTAATTTATAAAAACTGGAACAAATCAAAAAATTATAAAGAATTTGGTGTAGAATCTATAAACAGATATAAAAGGTTTTGGAATTTAGATTCTATCTCAATTACAAATATTCGTGATCAAACTTTACTAACTACTTTCAATTTGGATGGCTTCAGTAAAACTGATATTGGTTATTCATACCTAGATATAAAAGAATTATGGCGACAAAAATTTATATTTGACCATTTGTTTAAAAATTCACTCAACCAAAATTCTTATTCTCGTAATATTTTAGTAAAAGGGAATCAAAATAGCTTACTTAGATCAGAGAATTTTTTACAGTTTAATTTAAAAAAAGTAAACCCTTTTTTACGATACCTTCATGAAAATATTTCCAAAAGTAATAGTATTAATTTAGTCAGTACTGGTTTGATAACTAATTCTAGGGAAGCAAAGATTATTACCAGTGTTTCCAAAAGACAGAATGAAAAAATAGTGCAAAATCTAGATTCAATTTTTGTTGAGAATGATTACATTGGTACTCTTGATTATAAATCGAAACAAAATAGAGGCGTAAGAAAAGAAATTACATTAAAAAAAAGAATTAAAAACTCTGGAAGAGCTACCTTAGGTAATTTCTATAATTATTTATTGCTTGATTATAATTTTAAATTTAAAAATTTAAAAAACTCTCTAGAGTGGATGGTAAATGGAAAACTTGAGGAATCTGTTGTTGAGAAATTTTCCGTAGTCTATGATTCTGTTGGTTCAGGATTAGGTCAATATCGTTATGAATCAAATATCAATTCATATGTTAGGGATCCAAATGGAAGTTTTATTTCATATAATGTATATACTGGAGAGAGAGGGCCAAGTAAAAACTTTGAGAGTTCTCAAAACTTTAGATTAAAGTTTGATTATTTAAATATAAAAGAAACTTTAACCTTAAGAGGTATTTCAAAACAAAAAATTAAGGGACAAACTATTCAAATGAATGATTTAATCAATCCATTAAGGAATCAAAATTTAACTTATTATTTATTATATAATCGTTTTGAATTATTATTTAATAATAGGCTTAGAATATTGGCTTGGATTGAAAATGAAAACATTCTTAGTGGTTTAGACCTAAGAGGCAGAAATTATGCTTTGGATAAATTATCTGGACTTGAATTAAAAAAAACAATGAATAATTACTTATCTCTATATAATACAAGCTATTTTAAAAGTTTTAAAAATTCATCGCAGTTTGAACCAAAAAGAAATAGAAAAGTAATAGGTTATTGGAACGAATTTAATTTTAACTTTAAGCTTAATAATCAGTCTAATGTTGAAATTATACTTCTTTATGGGTACAACTCTGGTAATCAACAAACAAATACTTTTAATGTGAAGGGATATGGCAATAAGGTTAGGATAAAAACATTTTTTAAACGAAAGGGAAGAGTTGATATTGATTTCAGCTACATTTCCAGTTCAGAAAAAAATAATATATTACTGGTTCCACCTGAAATTTTAAATGGTAATCCTCTTGGAAAAAGTTTAACTACTAATACACGAATTCAATATTATTTGAATAAATCCATCTCAATGATTTATGACCTAAGGTTTATGGACAATAGTAGATATGATGACTTTTTTTCATTTAAAGGAGAGATTCGTGGCCACTTTTAAGATCATCTTACTTGTTTTTTGTATAAGTTTTTCTCAAGATAAGTTTTATCTTTCTTACGAAAAAGAATCAGATATTTTAGACTCTTTAAATACCCTTCTTCTAAAACAAAATACTCTCACGGACTACTTAAAATATGAGGGTTATGATGAGATCCAAGAAAAAGTAGTTTATAAACTATTTAATTCAGAAAAAGCAATTGATTCTGTATTTGTGATTGGTTTAAATCATGTTGAAAAAAAAGTTGTTGGTAAAATAATTAAACCATACAAAAAACAGGTTATTAATGAGGATTTTGATAAGATTGGTTTAGATATAAAATCATATAATTATTTCATTTCAAGTCCCCCCCAATACAGCTTTGGAAAGTTCGAAAATAATAAGGTTGGATTGGCATTAAAATTTGACACGCAGTTTTATAGTTATTTTTCTGGTAATCTAGGAATAATAAATTCAATTGATAAAATAGATTATGTTGGTGAATTTAACTTACATATGGAGAACCTAAGAGGAAAAGCCGATTTGATGGAAATAAATTGGCGGAGATTGGACGATTTATCACAATTTTTTAGCGCAGAGATTTTAGAACCGTATATTTTAAATTCAGATTATGGACTAGGTTGGAAATATTATTATGGATTGATTGATCAATTATTTTCAAAATATGAGAATCAAATTACTTTAAAACTACCGAATTATGGCCTTTATAATCTGAAAATAGGTTACCTTCAAGGAGAGGATAAACCAATGCTAAAAGGTGAGTCAAATAACTTTATCAATACCCATTATGAGGCAATTACTTTAGAAGTAAATAGAAATTTATTAAATGACAGGTTCTTTCCCACAAAAGGCTCGTCTTTTAAAATCTATACAAGCTTGGGAGTCAGTAATAAAACTTTTTATATTGATAATTTTATGCTCTTTTACAATTATCAACCCATTACAAAAAAAATTTACAGCTCGGTAAAATTTTCAGGAAAAGGAATAAATACGCCAAAATCTAAAGTACCAAAAAGTCAATATAAATATTTTGGTGGTTCAAAAAATATAAGAGGATATGATGAAGATCAGTTCCACAAAATTCAATATGGACTAATCTCAAATGACTTAGGATATATCTTAAATGCTAATTTTCACACTTTTATCTTTATAGATTTTGCAAATGATAAAATTGTCCCCATTAGTTCAATATATTCAAGCTATGGAATTGGAATGAGATTATCAAATCAAAATACATTATTTAATGTTAATTATGGTATTCCAACTAATCCAGATAGCCCTACAAGTGGTAAATTACACTTTGAGATTATATCAAAATTTTAAAGAATTTGATCTAGAAAGTTAAATTATAATATGTTGTTAAGATTTGTGAATTTATCAATTGTATCCTCTTTAATTTTTTTAATTGGATGTAATTTAAATAATAAAGAAGCTCTTGGTGCTGATAACGAAATTAGAGTAATATGTTCAGAGTTAGATAGAGATATTGTTTATGAAAATTTAAGCCAAATTTTCACTGATACAATTTACACTCCTGAGCCAGAGCCGTATTATTTTCTAAAGTTTTCTGATCCATCTACCTATAAAAGTATGAAAGCCCATGCAAATCTGATAGTGGCTTATGTAAATAAAAATGATAAAAACCCTGGATATGATTTGGTAAAAAAAATTTTAAATAATGAACAATTTGAATTTATCTCAAAGTCAAATCCAATGATAATGGGACAAGACATACTAGCAAAAAATCAGTTATTTATAATAGTAAACATGAGCGATCAAAATTCGATGGACAAATGGATAGAAGGAAAAAATAATTTCATTCGCAAAAAATTTGATGATCAATTTAAAAATAGGCAAAAACGACATATCCTAAATGACTTTAGAAACGATGAATTAGAAAGAAAATTAGCCGAAAAGTATGATATAAATTTACAGGTACCCTGGGGATGGGAACTAATAAGAGAACGTTCTGATTCTAACTTTATATGGTTGGGTAGAGAAATGCCCTTTCAATGGATAGGTATAAATTGGAAATCAGGAAAGCATACTGATGATGAATTAATCGTTGGTGATTATCTTTGGCAATGGCCTAAAAAACATTATGGTTACATTCAAAATATGGATCACAAGTTTAAACTGGACAAAACTACCTTTGAAAATAACAACGC